>JAURMY010000082.1 GCA_030830465.1 Alphaproteobacteria bacterium | reverse complement strand
TCGGCAATGTCGAAATCATCGGCCAGACGGACGGGCTGGTTCAGGTGCGGTCGCAGTTTCTGATCTACCGGTCCCATCTGGAAACCGATCAGGAAATCTTCTCGGGCACAAGGATCGACAAACTGCGGCGCGATGATGAAACCGGCTGGAAAATCGCCGAGCGGACGATTGTGCTGGATCATTCGGTTCTGACGCAAAAATCGCTGGGGATATTTTTCTGATGCAGATCATCCTGGACGGTGTGGCCGTGGTGACCGGCGCTGGCAACGGCATCGGCGCTGCAATCGCGACGGCACTGGCCGGGGCAGGGGCCAGAGTTGCGGTTGTCGATCTGGATGGGCAGGCGGCGGCGAAGGTGGCCGGGACCATCGGCGGGCAGGCCTTTGTTTGCGATGTGACGGATCAGGTTGCGGTAGAAACGACCGCAACGCGGATCGTGGAAATCATGGGGCCGCCGCGATATCTGATCAACAATGCCGGTGTCGTGTCGCGTCCGGGCCAGCCCTTTACTCAAAACTCCGAACAGGACTGGGACCGCACCTTTGCCGTCAACGTCAAGGGGGCCGCGTTCTGGGCCGGGGCCTTGCGCGACGCATTGATTGCCAGCGAAGGCCGGATCGTCAATGTCACCTCGATCACCGGGGTGATTGCGGCCCCGTTCATGCCGCCCTATTCGGTGTCAAAATCCGCGGCAAACGGATTGACGCGGGTATTGGCGCGGCAATTCGCGCCCGATCGGGTATCTGTGAACGCCATCGCCCCGGGATTTGTCTGGTCACCCCTGTGGCAGGATCTGGGGCAGGCCATGGCCGAGGCCTCCAACGGCGCGCAGGGGCGAACCGCCACCGAGGTTTTTGAAGGCCGCATTCGCGATCTGGTGCCGATGGGCCGCCCGCAAAGCCCGGAAGACATCGCCGCCCTTGCCATTTTCCTTTGTTCCGATTTCGCCGCCAATATCACCGGTCAGATCATCGGCGTCGACGGCGGTATCACGATCTGAATGAACTACTGCAGCCGGGCCGGGGGGGCGCCTGCCGCGACCTGTTGCAGTTGTGATCTGACATATGCCTCAAATTCTGCAACCGCGGCGGCATCGCCCCTGAGGTGGCGTTGCAGATAGTACCGAAAGGCACCGTCCAGCCCGGTATAAAGCGGGATCGCATCCTGTTCCGGCAACGCCATTCTGGACAGCAACCGCTTCACAAGATCGATCAGATCCTGTTTAATGTCCGCGACAACCTGTTGAAAGCTGTCTTCAAACAGGGCCTGCGCGCGAATGTCATACCACAGGCGATGGGTCGTGGCGTCATTTCGGATGGACAGGCCCAGGCCGCGGGCAAAAGCCTCCGGGGCCGCCGCCATATCTTCGGTTGCAAACAGGATGTCATCCATTGCGGCGACAAAATCGGCTTTGTATTTCTGCACGCAAAAACAGATCAGTTCGACTTTATCTTCAAAATAGTAATGCAGAACGCCCACCGACACGCCGGATTGCGCGGCAATATCGCGCAAGGATGTGCGGGCATATCCCAGTTGTTTCAACGCCTCAATCGCCGCACCGGCCAATTCATCCCGACGCCTGGACCGCTTGTCCTGACGCTGCGTAACGTGGGTTTTCAGACGGTCAACTTTTTCTAAAGGTGGCAATCGTTCGCTTTCGGAAGATGCAGTCTCAAACGACCGGCAGGGCCGGTCGCCTGCGGGCCTAGCCCATAAGGGCATTCAGAAAAATGCGCGGCAGCTTAAACCAGCTTGGCTTGTACGCAAACCGCGTCAGCAGTCTTGCGATCTTGTGCTGTTTCTTGTTGGTCACGAACCATGGCGGGCGCGGCAGCATGGTGATCCCGCCGCTCAACAGATTGCGCGGAAATTGCCGCCACGGCGCGCTGACAACCACGCGGTCGACCCGGTCAAACATATAGGTGTTGTGCACAAATCCGATTCCGCTTTGCACATCCTCAAGCGTATGGCCGGGCAACGCCCCCCAGGGGCAGGCGGTCATCAGAAAGCCGAGTCCCGTCCAGGCATTGACGGCGATGGTGCCGTATTGAAACCCGGACAGGATCTCGTCGAACCTCTTTTTGCCGATCTTGCGGATTGTGGCGGGATGGATCAGGATGTTGCCGCCAAGCGTGCCATGCAGATCCTCATTGGCAAATTTCACGGCGGCACGCAGGTAGGCCTCGGGATCATCGCCGGCGATTTCATAGGTGTTGAACGCCGGGGCGAAAACCTCGGTTGAGCGGTACCAGGCGTCCGATCCGTCCTTGAACGGCACAACGACACAGGCGGGCGAAGCGGTGCGGTCAAACTTGATCGCGTTATCCGCGTGGCTTTCAAAGCTGGCCAGACGATCAGCCGCCCCCGGATAATAGGCCAGACGCGGAAAACCGTTGCGGATCACGTCTTTTACGTTCTCCAGCAAAGCGTCCTTCTTGGTCCAGCTTGCGGGCAGGATCAGCATTTGACAGGCAACGCAGTTAAAGCCCGAATTGTGCAGTTTTTGCGTGGCGATATGTTCCGCCTGAAACCGCAGATCCGCCTTGGTCCATGGACCGGGCACCACGATTGTCGGACACACAGCACCAAGCTCGGATGTGATCCGTTTGGTCAGTCTGGGCGTTCCGGCCTTTTTGTTGGCTTCACCTTCTGCGCCGGGTCCCCAAACGATGGCGTCATGCGAACTGCCGGCGCCGGTGATGTGAATTTCC
>JAURMY010000081.1 GCA_030830465.1 Alphaproteobacteria bacterium | reverse complement strand
TGTAAAAAATCCAGCGCCAGGACAAATGATCGACGAAAAAGCCGCCCGCCAGCGGGCCTGCAATGCTCGACAGGCCGAAAACCCCGCCGAAAACGCCCTGAATCTTGCTGCGTTCGCGCGGGGGGATCACGTCGGCGATCACGGTCAGGGCCAGAACGAACAACCCGCCGCCGCCAAAGCCCTGCAAAGCACGCGAGGCGATCAGAAACCACATGGTGGTGGACAGGCCGGCAAGGGCCGAGCCGGTCAAAAACAACACGACCGAGATCTGCATCATGATCTTGCGGCCGTAAAGATCGCCAAGCTTGCCATATAGCGGTGCCACCACGGTCGAGGTCAGCAAATAGGCCGTCACAACCCAGCTGAGATGATCAAGCCCGCCCAGATCGGACACGATTGTCGGCAGGGCCGTGGAGACGATGGTCTGGTCCAGCGAGGCCAGCAGCAACATCACCGCCACCGCCGAAATGATCAGACGGGGCGATTGTTCCATAGCGGACTCGGCGGCTTCTTTGGTCATATCTTTCCCGGGGGTTCCTGCGCCAGAGTTTGCGCGATCGGTGCCCCGATACGCCTGTGACCTTGGCAAGTCAATTGCCGGAGCCCGCCAGTTTCAGCCGTTTTTGCAAGGCTCTACGGTTGCGCGCGATCAAATCCCCAGCATTGGCGGTGTCATGGGCCGAAAGGCTTTGTTCGGTCACCGCAACGGCGATGGATACCGGTCTGTCCGCCGGATAAGGCAGATAGGCGGAATCCTCGAACGGTTCAAACCCGCCGTCCATGCCCAGACCGGGCGCAAAGGCAAAAACCGATGGTGCGGCTGTGGGGCCGGTCTGGTGATCCTCAACCAGAATATCCCTTTCAGTGGCGGTTTCGCGCCCGTCCGGCGCAATCGTATGCAGCGCCACACTCAGCATCGCGGACGCGCCGGGCGGATCGCCGGCCCCCTTGGCGGTCTTCATCGCGGGCGTGTGCAGATAAAGCGGGCGGATCACAAAGGCGCTGTCGGTATCGCGCACCAATGCCAGAATGGCGTAGGAATAATAGCCGACGATCTTGTGATCCTTGTCCACCTTCAGCCGTGCAACGCCCAGGCACCGGCTGCCATGCAGCGGAATGTCAAACCGGGCGATATTCCGGTTGGCGGCATAGGTCCGCACAAAGCTTTCCGCAAAGTCCCGCATCCGGTCGCGCGTTTCCGCAAAGGCAAAATCCAGCACCATGCCGACGATCAGATCGGAAAAGCCGCTGTTGACCACATCGGGCATCTTTTCCGTGCAAACCGCCCCGACGGCGCGTTCATAACCGTCCACACCGTTGACCGGCAGCGGCAGGCCGTTCGCGCCGTCAAAAGTGGTGAATAGAACCGTGGTTTCGGTCACTTCCGCCTCATCCCCGGGCCAGACGGGCGGGGCCATAAGCAGGCAAAAGACGGACAGGGCTGCCAGAAATCGCATCAAAGCCTCCGGTTTCAGGGGCGACCGGAACAGCCTAGGGCAGGGGGGCGGCGGAGGCAATACAGCCCGCCTACTCGTCTTTCATCATCCGGTCGGATTTCTTGCGCACCAGAACCATGCGCAGATCATGCATGGCCATCAACAGCCGGTCGGTGAACTGTTCCAGCTGATCGTCGGTCGCCTTGGTCTGGGCCCAGTGCGTCGTCAGGTTCAAATAATCCACGGCGCGGAAAATGTCGTCAACCGCGCGGTCGTCCAGCACCGCCCGGCGGGCCTGCATCCAGGCTTCGATCTCGGCCATTTCCCCGGGCGTCGGCGGGGTGTCGCCATGGGGTTTGATCTGGCCGTTATTGGTGTTGGCGACCGCGATCTGGTCCATCTCGATCCGGCGCTGCCGGTTTTCGGTATCCACACGGAACACGGTCGCGCCATTGTCGCGCACCCTGAAATACAGGGGTTCAGGTTTGTCCGCCATCAAGCCTCCCTGTGCGGTCTATGTGAGCGTCGCACAGAAGGATTGTATCCGCTTGCAAGCCTCGGTCAACGCCGCGTCCGACGTAGCATAGCTGATCCGGAAGTTTGGCGAAAGTCCGAATGCCGCGCCAAACACCACCGCGACCCCGGTATCTTCCAGAAGGAACGTCGCAAAGTCTTGATCCGTTGCGATTTTCTTGCCGCCCGTGGTGGTTTTCCCGATGCAGCCCGCGACGGAAGGATAGACATAAAATGCGCCTTCGGGAACCGGGCAGACAAGGCCTTTTGCATCGTTCAGCATCCTGACCACCAGATTGCGCCGCTGTTCAAACACCGGACGGCTGGTCTTGATGTAATCCTGCGGACCGTTCAGCGCCTCGACCGCCGCCCATTGCGAGATCGAACAGGGGTTTGATGTGGATTGCGACTGGATCATCCCCATCGCTTTGATCAAAGGCACTGGCCCCGCCGCATAGCCAATCCGCCAACCGGTCATGGCATAGGCCTTGGACACGCCATTGACCGTCAGCGTGCGGTCATAAAGCTTGGGTTCCACTTCGGCGGGGGTGCAGAACTTGAAATCGTCATAGGCCAGATGTTCATACATATCATCAGACATCACCCAGACCTGCGAGTGGCGCAGCAACACATCTGTCAGCGCCTTCAACTCGTCCCGGGCATAGCCGGCGCCGGTCGGGTTTGAGGGCGAGTTGAAGAT
>JAURMY010000080.1 GCA_030830465.1 Alphaproteobacteria bacterium | reverse complement strand
GTAAAAGGTCGCAACCTCGTAAATCTCGGCCTGCGCCAGGCGCATTTCATCGGCCAGCGCACGCAGATGGGCCGCCGAAAGACATCCGTATTCGTCCTGAATCAGGTGCAAAAACTCAATCAAAAGGTCGCGGCGGCGTGGTCTGTCGCCCAACAGGCCTTTGACTTCGGCCAAGGCCTGATCGTCAAGCTGCCGGCCCTTCGGCCCGTGGCGTCCCTTGCCCTTGCCCGATTTCCAGACACCCTTTTTTTCGTCCAACGCCATTTTCCGGCCTCCGGTTGCGGCAGTATTTGACCCTGATTAGGCCAGAGTTTGCGGCGGAACCACCGCAAATACGACATCGCGCATGCCAGATGCGCGATTTGGCGGCCCTTGCAAAGGATTTGAACCAAATCCTGTGGCATTCGACGCAGGACGGCCATCGCAGTTTCATCTTTTCGGCACATTGATGCCTCAGGCTCGCGCCACACTTTTATGGAATGCCGATGGCCTTTGTGCAGAAAACCTTGCCGCTTGCGGTCTTGTTGCCGCTGCCGTTTCTGGCGGCGGCACCGCTGTTGGGCGGCTCATTTGGCCTGGTTGCCCTGATTTATCTGACCGTGTTCAGCTTCCTGCTGGATAAGGCCGTGCAACAGTCCGGCCCGGTTGAACCGTACAGCAAATCAGGCCCGACACCGGCGACCGCGAGCCTGCCGCTGGCGCTTGCCGTGGTTCATTTCGTTCTGCTGCCCTTTGCGGTTCTGTCGCTGGCCGGACCTGCGCCGGGATCGCTTGCCGGCCAAATGGTGGCGTTTCTTGCCTTTGCCGTGTTTTTCGGCAGCGTTTCGACGGCCAATGCCCATGAGCTGATCCATCGGGGTGACATCTTTTCGCGCGCGTTTGGCAAATGGGTGTTCATTTCGCTGTTGTTTGGCCATCACACCAGCGCGCATCTTTATGTGCATCACGTGCACGCGGCCACCCCGGCGGACCCGAACACCGCGCGCCTGAACGAAAGTTTCTACCGCTTCTTCCGCCGGTGCTGGATCGGGTCGTTTCGCGCCGGACTGGACAGTGAAATCCGGCGTCTGGCCCTGCGCGGGCGCGGCCCGCTTCATGTGTCAAATCCCTATTTGATTTATTTTGCCGGGGCGGCAACCTTTCTGGCCCTGGCCTATGTGCTTGGCGGGCTTCTGGGCCTTGCGATCTATGTCGGACTGGCCTTTGCCGCCCAGGTGCAACTGTTGTTAAGCGATTATGTTCAGCACTATGGATTGGAACGCCGCCTGCTTTCAAACGGCAAATATCAACCGGTCGGGGTTCAGCATTGCTGGAACGCGCCGCATATTTTCAGTGCGGCCCTCATGATGAACGCGCCGCGCCATTCGGATCATCACACCCATCCTGACCGGCCTTATTCAGCGCTCAGACTGCTTGATGACGCAGGCGCGCCTCTGCTGCCCCACAGCCTGCCGGCGATGTCCTGTCTGGCCCTTGTTCCTCGGGTCTGGAAACGGGTGATGAATCCCAGGGTCGCGGCCTGGGTCCGAATTGAGGATGAAAAGCTGAAAGTTTAGGGCCGACACCGGGCAAAATTTTCCTTATACTCGGCCCCAACGCGTTCAGGACAGGGGCCTTTCAGTTGCAAAAAACCATTCTGGCCCTGATCCTGTCGGTCACGCCGGCCGCCGCGCAGGATATTATCAGCCCACAAGCCTTTGAAGACTATGCCGGCGGCAAAACCCTCTATTTCGCCCAGCAAGGCTCTCCCTATGGGGTTGAGCAATATTTGCCGGGCCGCCAAACCATCTGGCAATATGCGGATGGCGATTGCGTGCATGGCATCTGGTTCACGCGGGGCAGCCTGATCTGTTTTGTGTATGAGAGCGAGCCGAATGAGCAGTGCTGGCATTTCCTGAAAAAGGGCAAGACCTTTGCCGCCCGTGCCCTCGGCCGCGAACCGGCGGCGGATCTGGATGTGATCTGGCGCGACGACCGCCCGATCGCCTGTCCCGGCCCCGAGATCGGCGCCTGAAACCTATCAGTTAAAACAGGCTGCCCTGGCCGGCGGGCGGGTCGGATTTTACCGGCTTGGCGGGCTTGCTGCCATTGGGCAAAACGTCAATCTGGCCGTCCACAAACTCGATGTTCAAGGCGGCGGCGGCTCGGGCCGATGTGACATGGGTAACTACCTGCCCGGCCTGATCGCGCACCACCGCATAGCCCCGCGCCATGGTTTGCTTGGGGCCCAGGGTGCGCAGAACCCGGTCAAGACCCGTCAACCGGTCCCGCTGTGGCGCGCCAATACCCAGACCCGTTTGCAAGAAACGCGCCTTAACCCGCTCAAAATCCGTCTGTTTCTGGCGCAAGGCCTGTTTCAGCGCCAATGGGCGCAATCCGGCGGCAAGGCGGGCCAGCCGTTCGGTTTCCGGTTTGCCAATGGCGCGTCTGGCGGCGGTCAGGCGCTCGGTGCGACGGTCCAGGTCGGACTGTCTACGGCCGATCAGATGGTCCAGCGCCGTCGGGCGCAGCCCCGCCGTGATCTGCGCCAGCCGCACCTGTTCGCGGTTGGCCTTGGCGCGCAAGGCGTGGGGCAAACGCGCCCACAAATGGTCCAGCCGCTGGGCCTGGCTGTCGACCAGTTCGCCGGGTTTGGGCAGGGCGCGCGCCAGATCGCGCAGGCGCTGGCGGCGGTTTTGCAGGTTCTGCGCAAGGCCGCGAATGCGCCGTTCCTCCAGACCGTTCAGATGGGCCATCAAATCGCTGCGCACCGGCACCGCCATTTCCGCCGCCGCAGTCGGGGTCGGTGCGCGCTGATCCGAGGCAAAATCTATCAGGGTTGTGTCGGTTTCGTGCCCTACGGCCGAGATCAGTGGAATCAAGCTGGCCGCCGCCGCCCGCACCACGATTTCCTCGTTAAAGCCCCAGAGATCCTCAATCGAACCGCCGCCCCGTGCCACGATGATCAGATCCGGGCGCGGGATCGGCCCACCCGGTGCCAAGCGGTTAAAGCCGTCAATCGCAGCGGCCACTTCGGCGGCGCATTTTTCGCCCTGAACCGCCACCGGCCAGATCAGAACTTGGCGCGGAAACCGGTCGCGCAGCCGGTGCAGAATATCGCGGATCACCGCCCCCGAAGGCGATGTCACAACCCCGATCACGCCGGGCAGATAGGGGATCGGCCGTTTGCGGGCCGGATCAAACAAACCCTCGGCGGCCAGGGCCTTTTTGCGCTTTTCCAGCATCAGCATCAGCGCGCCCAAACCCGCAGGCGCGATGTTTTCAATCACCATCTGATAGCGCGACTGCCCCGGAAACGTGGTCAGCTTGCCGGTGGCGATCACCTCCATACCTTCCTCGGGCAGGGTTTGCAGCCGGCTGGCCGTGCCCTTCCAGATCACCGAGGCCAGAACCGCGCGGTCATCCTTCAGGTCCAGATACATATGCCCCGACGCCGGGCGCGAGACCCTGCCCACCTCGCCCCGGATGCGGACATGGGAAAACTCGCCCTCGATCATCCGCTTCACGACGCCGGAAATTTCGGACACGGTGAATTCCGGCGCGTTCTGGCCGCTGTCGCCCTGGTCGATCAAATCGGACATTCCGCCTCGCTTGCCTATCCTGCGGCCCC
>JAURMY010000079.1 GCA_030830465.1 Alphaproteobacteria bacterium | reverse complement strand
GGGTGGCGGCATTGGCTATGACTTTTCGACGATCCGGCCCAAAGGTGCCGCCGTGCGCGGCGTTGCGGCGGATGCCTCCGGCCCTTTGTCCTTCATGGATGTCTGGGACGCCATGTGCCGCACGATCATGTCCGCAGGCAGCCGCCGCGGCGCGATGATGGCGACCCTGCGCTGCGATCACCCCGATATTGAGGCCTTTATCGAGGCGAAACAGGACCCCTCCCGCCTGCGCATGTTCAACCTGTCGGTTCTGGTGAGCGATCCGTTCATGGAGGCGGTCAAGGCCGATGCGCCCTGGGATCTGGTATTTAACGGGCAGACCTACAAAACCCTCTCTGCCCGCGTGTTGTGGGACCGGATCACCCGCGCCACCTATGAATATGCCGAACCCGGCGTGATCTTCATCGACCGGATCAACCAGCAGAACAATCTGGCCTATTGCGAGACCATAGCCGCAACCAATCCCTGCGGCGAACAGCCATTGCCGCCCTATGGCGCCTGTTTGTTGGGGTCGATCAATCTGGCCAAGCTGGTCCTGGACCCGTTCCAAGACCGGGCCCGCGTCTGCGAAACCGACTTGCAACAGCTGGTGACGACCGCCGTCAGGATGATGGACAACGTGGTTGACCGGTCGCGGTTTCCGCTGGAGGCGCAAAGGGCCGAAGCGCAGGCCAAGCGGCGGATCGGGCTGGGAATCACCGGGCTTGCCGATGCGTTGCTGATGACCGGGCTGCGCTATGGTTCGGACGAGGCCGCCGAAATGACCGAACACTGGCTGCATCTGATCGCGCGGGCGGCTTATCTGGCCTCTGCCGGTCTGGCGGCGGAAAAAGGCGCGTTCCCGTTGTTTGACCGCGACAAATTTCTGGCCAGCGGCGCATTGGCGCAGATGGATGCCGATGTAAAGGCCGCGATTTCGGAAAAGGGCATTCGCAACGCCCTGCTGACCTCGATCACGCCAACCGGCACGATTTCCCTATATGCAGGCAACGTGTCGTCGGGGATCGAACCGGTCTTTGCCTATGCCTATAACCGCAAAGTGCTGCAAAAAGACGGATCGCGCACCGAAGAGGAAGTGGTGGATTACGCCGTGCGCCTGTGGCGCGAGAAATTCGGTGATGCCCCCCTGCCCGATCATTTCGCGGACGCCCAGTCCCTGCTGCCGCTTGAGCATGTCAAAATGCAGGCGGCAGCGCAGAAATGGGTGGACAGTTCGATTTCCAAAACCATCAACTGTCCGGTCGATATCAGTTTTGGTGATTTCAAACAGGTCTATACCGCCGCCTGGGAAAGCGGGTGCAAGGGTTGCACCACCTACCGTCCCAACGCGGTGACCGGCAGCGTGCTGAGCGTGGCGGAAACAAAGCCCGCCGCACCGCAAAAAGGGGCCGAGGTTGTCTATATCTCTGAACCGCTTGACCGGCCGCAGGCGCTTGACGGGAACACTTACAAGATCAAATGGCCGGAAAGCGAACATGCGATCTATATCACGATCAATGATGTGATCATGAACGGCCACCGGCGGCCGTTTGAAGTGTTCATCAACTCCAAGAACATGGAGCATTTCGCCTGGACCGTGGCCCTGACCCGGATGATTTCGGCGGTTTTCCGGCGGGGCGGCGACGTGTCCTTTGTGATCGAAGAACTCAAGGCCGTGTTCGACCCGCGCGGCGGGGCCTGGATGGAAGGCAAATATATCCCGTCCATTCTGGCGGCGATTGGCGGCGTGATCGAACGCCACATGATCGCCATCGGCTTTATCGAGGAAGGCGGCCACCTGAAGACAGACCCGCATCCGAATGCAGAAGCCATCGCCGTGGGCGAGCGGCCGCGCGGGCAGGCCTGCCCCAATTGCGGGCAATTTGCGATGCAGATGGTCGAGGGCTGCAAGACCTGTCTGGAATGCGGCCATTCCAAATGCGGTTAGGCCGCGCGGCATGACCGGTCGGCCATGCCGCGATGGTTGATCGGCTTGGTCCGGTTTCAATTGTAACATTATGCAAATGTTGCCGAATTACACTTTCGCAGCCTTAATCCTGCCTCTATCGTGACGCATAAAGAATAAAAACAGACCGAGGCAGAGCATGCGTTCCTTTCTTCTGGGCCTGATCCTTGTGATCGGCACCCTGAACCCTATGGCGGCACAGGATCGTCAGTGGCTGGGCAAGGCCCGGATGTTCACCAATGACAAGATCGGCGACGGTCAGGATCGCTGGCGGTCCGGGTCCTATTCGGTCAGCTGGATCCGGGGCGCGTCCTGGGGGGGTGAACTGCCTTCGGGATTTGGCGAGTTGATGGAATTCCGCATCCGTTCCGAAGTGATTGCGCCGGCCAATCTGGTCAGTCCGATTATCGGCACCGACCGGCGCTATGCCGGGCTGGTGACCTTTGGCGCCTTCAGCCATATGCAGCGCGGGACCCGTGACATGACGGTCGGGCTTGATCTTGTTCTGACCGGTCCAATGACCGGTGTCGGTGGGTTTCAGTCATTTGTTCACAACGCCCTTGGCATGCCCGCGCCGGGGGTTCTGGGCAGCCAGTTGGGCAATGCGGTTTACCCGACGGTTTCCTTTGAAACCGGTCAGGATTTCCGGCTGAGCGATCCCGCCGACCGACGGGTTTCCATGCGGCCCTATTTAGAGGCGCAGGCCGGGGTCGAAACCTTTGTACGGCTTGGGGCCGACCTGACCTTCGGCGACCTGGGTTCGGGCGACATGATGGTGCGCAACGTGGTCAGCGGCTTTCGCAACGTCGCCCTGAAAGGGCCGCGCACCCGCGGGACATCCTTCATTCTGGGCGGGGACATTGCCTATGTGCAATCCAGCGCTTTGTTGCCGACTTCGCTTGGATACACGGTTGAACCCGCCCGGTCCCGACTGCGCGCCGGTGTTTATTCCGAGCGCGGCAAG
>JAURMY010000078.1 GCA_030830465.1 Alphaproteobacteria bacterium | reverse complement strand
TCCCGAAGGGGGTGTTCAGCATCGTCACCTCGTCGCGCTCGAGCGAGATTGGCAAAGAGTTTTGCGAAAACCCCGCCGTGCGCAAACTGACCTTCACCGGCTCGACCGAGGTGGGCCGTATCCTGATGCGCCAGGCCGCCGATCAGATCATGAAAACCTCGATGGAACTGGGCGGCAACGCGCCGTTCATCGTGTTTGATGACGCCGATCTGGACAAGGCCGTCGAAGGCGCGATGATTTCAAAATACCGCAACAACGGTCAGACCTGCGTCTGTGCCAACCGGATTTATGTGCAGGAAGGCGTCTATGACGCCTTTGCCGAAAAGCTGTCGGCGGCGGTGGCAAAGATGAAGGTCGGCGACGGCTTTACCGACGGCGTGACCACCGGCCCCCTGATCAATCAGGCCGCGATTGAAAAGGTGGAAGAGCATATCAAGGATGCGGTTTCCAAAGGCGCCAAAGTGGCTGCGGGCGGGCATCGGCATGCGCTTGGCGGCACCTTTTTTGAACCGACCATCCTGACCGGTGTCACATCGGAAATGATGGTAACCAACGACGAAACCTTTGGTCCGGTCGCCCCGCTGTTCAAGTTCAAGGACGAGGCGGACGTGATCCATCAGGCCAATGACACAATCTTTGGTCTGGCATCGTATTTCTACGCCCGCGATCTGGGCCGGGTTTACCGCGTGGCGGAAGCCCTGGAATACGGCATGGTCGGCATCAACACCGGCCTGATTTCCACCGAGGTTGCGCCGTTTGGCGGGGTCAAGCAATCCGGTCAGGGCCGCGAAGGCTCCAGCCACGGCGTCGATGACTATCTTGAGATGAAATATCTCTGCATGTCGATCGACTGATCGCAAGACATAACGATCAAGGGCGGCATCGATGGCCGCCCTTTTTTGTGGTGACGAAGGGCAAGGTTTCAGCCCGGCAGGACAACCTCTTTCGCATCCAAAAGCAGCGAAATCATCATCAACGCCGTCACCCAGCCCGCCCATAACGAATAGACCAGCGCGGCCCGGCGATGATGGAATGACGGGCAGCCCGGCCCTGTCCACCACAGCCCGATCATGGCGAGCGGCCATAAAACCAGATGCACCGGCCCGCCAATCGCCGCGCGGGGCAGTTCGGGCAGGACCATCTTACCAAGGATCAACAGCGCACCGGTTCCGGCCGCCGCTGCCACGATCCACAAGGCCCGCCGGTTGATCAGCGCCAGCACGATCCCTGCGAAATAGGAAACGGACATCACCCGCATCCACATCTGAACCGCGTCAGGATAGGCCGCTGCCTCGGCCCTTAGCGCCGCCAGCGCCTCAGCGAAACTCATGCCACAAGGCTTTCGGCCCGGCGCAGATCGACAGACACCAATTGGCTGACACCCTGTTCCGCCATGGTCACGCCAAACAGGCGGTCCATCCGGCTCATCGTTACGGCGTGGTGGGTGATGATCAGAAACCGGGTTTCCGTCCGCCGGGTCATTTCATCCAGCAGGTCGCAAAACCGCGTGACGTTGGCATCATCCAGCGGCGCGTCAACCTCGTCCAGAACGCAGATCGGCGCGGGATTGGCCAGAAACACCGCAAAGATCAGCGCCAGCGCCGTCAACGTCTGTTCGCCGCCTGACAGCAAGGACAGAACGCTCAGCTTTTTGCCCGGCGGCTGGCACATGATTTCCAGACCGGCCTCCAGCGGATCGTCGCTTTCGACCAGAACCAGTTTCGCCTCACCGCCGCCGAAAAGATGCTTGAACAGCATTTCGAAATTGCGGTTGACGGTTTCAAAGGCCGCCAGCAAGCGTTCGCGGCCCTCGCGGTTCAGGCTGTAAATACCCGTTCTCAGCTTGGCGATGGCCGCTTCCAGATCCGCCTTTTCCGAAGACAGGCTGTCAAACTCGGCCTTGACCTCACGCGCGTCTTCCTCGGCCCGCAGGTTCACCGCCCCCAAAGCGTCGCGCTGCCGTCGCAGCCGCGCCACGTCCATCTCGATCCGCTCGGATGAAGGCATCTGATCCGGGTCGCCGCCCAGAATTTCCAGCAAAGCCTCGGGGGCAACCCCCAGTTCCTCGTCGATCCGTTCGGCCGTGGCGGCGACCTGTGCCTTGGCCGCATCCGCCATCGCATCGGCGCGTGCCCGGGCCTCGCGGCTGTCGGCGGCATGGCGTTCGGCGCCGCGCTCGGCCTCGACCGCGGCGCGCAAGGCGGTTTCACCCGCCGCCAGATCATCCGCAGACCGGGCTTTGCGTGCTTCGGCGTCCCGGATCGCTTCGGCCAGTTGCGCGCGTTTTGCGCCGATTTCACCGGGCGCGTTCCGGGCGCTTGCCAATTCTGTCTCGGCGGCAGCCTTGCGTGTTTCCAGTTCGCGGCTGCGCTGGTCCGCGGTTTCCAGTCGTTTTTCCCAAGTCGCGGTTTCCTTGTCGATTTCACCGATCCGCCGCACCCGCGCCTCGCCCTCACGGCGCAATTCATCCGCGATTGAGCGTTTGGACATCATCGCCATACGCGCGGCCTCGACCGCCACTTTCGCCGTTTCAACCGAGCGGCGCGCCCCGTCCAGATCGCCCAGCCCGTCCACAGCCTTTTGCGCTTCTGCCATGGCTGACCGGCTGGTCAAGGCTTCGGCTTCGTATCGCGCCAGCGCCAGTGCCGCACTTTCCGCCCGTCCCCGCGCAATAGACCGGTCGGCATCGGCGCGGGCG
>JAURMY010000014.1 GCA_030830465.1 Alphaproteobacteria bacterium | reverse complement strand
CGGGCACGGCGCTGCCGGCCAGTGCGGATTGCACCCGAAATTCGCGGTCGACCGCATGGGCGGATTTCAGCAAAACGCCCGGCGGTTTGCGCCGCAAGACATATTTCTTGGCCGGCGTGGTCAACAGGAATGTGGGGTTAGACTGACCCGTCTGAAATTTGCTGGCGGTCAAAGGTCCGGCAAATCCCGGCAAAGTTTCGGTCAGGAACGCGGCGACGGCATCGGTGTTCAGGGTTTGGGTGTCGGTGGTCATTTTGTCCTAGCTATACGTCAGGAATTTCGCACGGTCAGAGCGGTCCAGATGCGGTGTTGCGTTAAATTCATGCAGGGAAAACGCCCCCTGTGTAAAGACAAAGCGGGTGATCGAAGCGTTTTTGACTTGAAGGTTCAACTGCATCATCTGCGCCGCCGGTGCCGCAAGAGACGCCGCAACCATCTGCCCGATCACCCCGCCGGAACTGACCACAAGCACCCGTTTCGCCGCCGGGCGCGTGGCAAACCGGCGGGCCGCTTCCACCCGTGCCGCGAAGGCCCGCCAGGTTTCGGTCGCGCCTTCCAGTTCATCCCGTTGCCAGGCCAGTACCGATTCCCTAAGCAGCCGGAAATGCGCCTTGCGGTCCTGTGATTGCGCCGGGCCGCCGTCATCCTTCAGGCGGGATTTCAACAAATCCGCGTGGTCGTATTCATTAAACCCCGCATGGGCTTCGGCAGCGCCGTCAAAGCCCATTGCTTTCAGGGTTTCGATCTGCCGCCGCAACGTGCCGGTCACCACGCGGTCTGGAACCCAGCCCCGTTCCCGCAACGCGGCCCCCAACAGGGCCGACTGATGTTGGCCGATCTGCGAAAGCCTGTCGTAATCCGCCGCCCCGTAAGAGGCTTGTCCGTGCCGGATGATCCATAATTCGGCCATCTCAGGCGGTGAATTCCGCAGCCAGTTTCGCCCCCGCCGCCAGGTATTCCGCCTCAATCCGGTTGACCAGACTGGCCACGTCGGTGACGGCTTTCACCGCGCCAATGCCCTGCCCGGCCCCCCAGATTTCCTTCCACGCCTTCGGCTTGCTGGAGCCTTGGCTGAAGTTCATCGAACTGGCATCCGCCGAGGGCAGATTATCCGGGTCCATACCCGCCGCCACAACGCTGGGCTTCAGGTAGTTGCCGGAAACCCCGGTGAACAGGGACGAGGTGATAATGTCCTCGGCCCCGGAACCGGCGATCATGTTCTTGTAGGCCGGTTGCGCATTCGCCTCGCGCGTCGCGATGAAAGGCGAGCCGATATAGCCCAGATCCGCCCCCATGGCACGGGCCGCCAACAGTGCGTGCCCGGTCGAAACAGCGCCTGACAACAGCAACGGACCTTTGAACCATTCGCGGATTTCGTTGATCAGCGCCAGCGGCGATTGTTGCCCGGCATGACCCCCGGCACCGGCGGCGACAGCGATCAGGCCGTCGGCGCCCTTTTCAATGGCTTTGCGGGCAAACGTGTTGTTGATCACGTCATGCAGCACCACACCGCCACAGGAATGCGCCGCCTCGTTCACCTCAACCCGCGCCCCAAGCGAGGTGATCCAGACCGGCACCTTCCAGCGGGTACAAATTTCCAGATCCCGTTCCAGCCGGCCATTGCTGCGATGAACGATCTGGTTGACCGCAAAGGGCGCCGCCGGACGATCCGGGTTGGCCTGGTTGTGACGGTCAAGTTCCTCGGTGATCTGTTTTAGCCAGGCCTCCAACAAAACCGACTCGCCTTCCTTTTCGCGCGCGTTCAGGGCCGGAAAGGATCCGATGATCCCGGCCTTGCACTGCGCGATGACCAGTTCAGGCACCGAGATGATGAACAGCGGCGACGCCACCGCTGGAATGCGCAAACCCCGCAAGGCGGCGGGCAGATGGCTGTCGTCGCGTTTCATTGCAAATTTCCCCGAACTTACAGAACTTCGAACAGCCCGGCAGCGCCCATGCCGCCGCCCACACACATGGTGCAGACAACATATTTCGCGCCGCGACGTTTGCCTTCGATCAGGGCATGTCCCACCATGCGGGCCCCGGACATGCCATAGGGGTGACCGATGGAAATCGCGCCGCCGTTGACGTTCAGCAATTCGTCCGGGATGCCCAGTTGATCACGGCAATAAAGCACCTGAACCGCAAAGGCCTCGTTCAGTTCCCAAAGACCGATATCATCCATTTTCAGGCCATGGGCCTTCAGCAGTTTCGGCACTGCAAAAACCGGGCCGATGCCCATTTCATCCGGCTCGCAGCCTGCCGCCATCACGCCGACATAGCGGCCCAAAGGTTGCAGACCGCGCTTTTCCGCCAGCCTTGCCTCCATGATGACCGAGGCCGAGGCCCCGTCCGACAATTGGCTGGCATTCCCGGCGGTGATATATTCGCCGTCCTTGATGACCTGCCCGGCCTTGAACACCGGTTGCAACGCCTGCAGGTTTTCAAGCGTGGTCGAGGGGCGGTTGCCTTCGTCCATCGACAGGGTGATTTCTTTGTCGGAAATTTCGCCGGTTTCGCGGTTCTGCACCTTCATCACGGTGTTCATCGGCACGACTTCGTCATTCAGCCGCCCTGCCGCCTGCGCCGCTGCGGTGCGCTGCTGGGATTGCAGGGCATATGCGTCCTGGGCTTCACGGCTGATGCCATACCGCGCCGCGACGGTTTCGGCGGTTTCCAGCATCGACATATAGATCGCCGGTTTGTGGGCCTTCAGCCAGGGGTCCGACGCGCCGCGCATTTCGGGCGTTTGCACCAGCGAAATGCTTTCCACCCCGCCGCCAATGGCCACATCCACACCGTCCAGCACCACCTGTTTTGCCGCTGTGGCAATCGCCATCATGCCG
>JAURMY010000077.1 GCA_030830465.1 Alphaproteobacteria bacterium | reverse complement strand
TGCAGTTTATGTCATGTAAAACGCAGTACGCTCTATTGCCGCGCATAGACGCGCGGCAGTCCTGACTTCACCTTACCGGCATTCTCGCGCTGCACCTTTTCCTGGCTGGCGCGGGCGTAATCCGCGAACCCGTCCGCCTTGATCAGAAATGCCCCTGGTCCGCCGATCACCTGATCGCGGTAATGGGTATAGGTGTCCTGATCGGCCAGAATGCCCAGATCCATATCTCCGACCAGAATAACCAGACCGTTCACCGTGATCCCCTGCACCACGGCGGCATTGCGCGCCGCAGCCGGGCTTTGGTTGGTGGCGGTGCCGTCGCCCGATACGTCAATCACCTTGCGTGCGCCGCTGAAATCATTCTGTTCGATCTGACCGGCGGCAAAGCGGATCGCCCCGTCAATAAAGGTAAAGCCCCGCACCATCCTTGGCATGATGGCAATTGCATCGGCAAAAGCCGCCGCATCTTCGGCCGTTTCAAGGCGCGACCAGGGCACCGCGACCCGCACTTCGCCGTCGCCCGCCCATTGCACCACACTAACCGCCAGCCCGCCGGTCGCCTCGATCGCCTGCACCACCGCCGGATCGCGAAAAGCCCGCGCGGTGCCGAATTGTTGAAGCGCGAATTCCTCTGCGTCCACGCTGGTGGACACATCCATCGCCAGAACCAGTTCCAGCGGCACAGGTTCCGCCGCGGCAGATGCCGTTGCAGCGATACCCCAGAAGGCCGCCGCCAAAATCCTGTTGCGAACCTGTTCCATCAAACCCTGCGCAATTGCTGTAAGGACCAGCCTGATCCAGCCGCGCATAGCACACAAGCCCCAATGGGGGGACCGGCGCCCGGATCACCGGGCACCGGTCACGATTTCAGGCGATGATGTTATGCTCCGGCCCATAGGGGAAGCCGGTGATGTTTTCCGCCCCGTCTTCGGTCACGATCAGGATGTCATGTTCCCGATACCCGCCCGCGCCCGGCATGCCCGCAGGCAGGGTCAGCATCGGCTCCATCGACACGACCATCCCCGGCTCCAGCACGGTGTCGATATCTTCGCGCAGTTCCAGCCCCGCCTCGCGGCCATAATAATGGCTGAGAATGCCGAAGGAATGGCCATAGCCGAAGGACCGGTATTGCAGCAGATCGCGCGCGGCAAAAAAGTCGTTGATCGCATGGGTGATGCCGGAACAGGTGGCCCCCGGTTTGATCAGCGACAGACCCAGTTCATGCGCCCCCACATTGGCCTGCCATATCGCCAGCGACGCGGCATCGGGTTCCCCCAGAAACAGGGTCCGTTCCAAAGCGGTATAATAGCCGCTGATCATCGGAAAGGTGTTCAGGCTCAGGATGTCGCCCTGTTCAAGTGCGCGCATCGTCACCGGGTTATGGGCTCCGTCGGAGTTCAGGCCGGATTGAAACCAGACCCAGCTGTCACGCATTTCGCTGTCTGGAAAGGCCCGTGCGATTTCAATCTCCATCGCGTCCCGTCCGGCCATGGCCACATCAATTTCCCGCGCCCCTGTGCGGATTGCATCGCGCACCGCATAGCCGCCAATATCGGCCACCCGCGCCCCTTCGCGGATCAGCGCGATTTCGGCGGGCGATTTGCCCATCCGCTGACGCATCGTGGCACCCGCCAGATCTACGGTCTTGCTGGGCTCCAGAAACCCTTTCAGCCGGTCAAATCCCTGCAGGTTCAAGTGATCGCCCTCATAGCCGACCACCTTGCCCGCGCCCGAAACGGACCGCACCGCGCGCCAGTAGTTGTCGCGCTGCCAGTCGGTATAGGTCAGGCTGTCAAAGGCTGACCGCCGCCAGGGCTGACCGCCGTCAATTCCGGCCGAGATCGTCACGGCCTTGTCCGCCGTTACGACAAACCCGTAAGGCCGCCCGAAAGAGCAGTATAGGAAACCCGAATAGTAGGCGATGTTGTGCATGGATGTCAGCACCGCCGCCTCAACCCCCTGCGCCGCCATCAGGGCACGCAGCCCGGCAAGGCGGGCGTCATACTCGCCCTGCGAAAACGGCAGGGCCACTTTGTCGCCATTGTGAAACGCCAGCATTTCGGGGCGTGCGTCTACATGTGTCTGGATATGCTTGTTCATTTTGACCTCCGGTCGTCCTCCGGGGTCTTTGGACTGAACCCCGGACAAATCCGGGCGTACAGGACAAATGCGGGCTCTCCCGCAGGCTGGCGGGGATGTCCCCGCATGACGACGCCATCGTCAGTGCCTGGGCGCTGATTTACACCCGATCGGGGATTTGTCAAAGGAATTTCTGCACTCAGCCCGGCGCTTGACGGTTGCCAGCCGCAACAGCCTGCCGCTAGTGTTTTTCAACCCTTTCAAAAGGACGCCCTATGCCCAGCCAGAACCAGCCCATTCGCAACCGGGTCTATCAGAACCACCATTTCGACAGCACCCGATGGGACCTTGTGACCCCGCGCGACGGCGATATCGTGGTGGCGACTTCGCTCAAGGCGGGCACCACCTGGACCCAGGCCATTGTCGCCAACCTGCTATATCCCGGCAAAAGTTTTCCGGCCCCGGTCTGGCAGATCAACCAATGGGTCGATTACCGCGGCATTCCCTGGGAGGTGGTGAACGAATATCTTGAAATGCCACTGGCCCGTCGCACCATGAAAACCCACCTGCCGCTGGACGGTTTGCGGTTTTTCCCGGACGCAAAATATATCTATGTCAGCCGTGACGGCCGTGACGTGGCCTTGTCCCTTTGGAACCATTACGTGAATTACAGTGATCTGGTCTATTCCGAGATCAACGACACACCGGGTCTTGTCGGCGAAAAATGCCCCTACCCGCCCGAGGATTTCCACGCCTACTGGCATGACTGGTGCACCAGGGGTTGGTTTGACTGGGAACAGGACGGCTATCCCTTCTGGTCGCATCTTTATAATGTCCAGTCGTGGTGGCCCTATCGCCACCTGCCCAACATCCTGTTCCTGCATTACGCCGACATGAAGCGCGATCTGACCGGATCAATCGGAAAAATCGCAACCTTTCTGGGGCTTGACCGCGACAGCGAAGCGATCCGCGCGGTGGCCGAGGAGGTCAGCATCGAGTCAATGCGCAACGACGCGGACAATTACGTTCCTGACGGCGGCACTTCCTGGAAGGGCGGCGCAAAAACTTTCCTGCACAAGGGGGTAAACGGGCGGTGGAAAGACATCCTGTCGCCCGCCGAACTGATGCTTTACGATCAGGCCTGCGACCGGGTGCTGACACCGGGCTGCCGCAAATGGCTGGAATTCGGCGGGACGGTCTGACCCCGGCAGCTTTGTGTCAGGCGGCCAGACGCGCGCCTTCGGACAGCATCCGCGCCTCATGCGCTTTCAGGCTGAACCGGGCCAGCGGACCATAGGCGGCGACATCGCCACGCAATTGCGGGAACAGCCCGTAGATTTCCTCGCGGGTTGCCTCGGCCAGACCATCCATGGCGTGCTGGCCGGGATGGAAACTTTCGGTCGGGGCACCTTCGGCAAAAATGATTTCATGGCTGTCAAACATCACGTGAAAATATTCAACCTCGCCGCCGCACTGACGGGTGATCGAATGGTCGTTCAACAAGGATTTTGCCGTGGCCAGCGCCTGATCCTCGGCGAATAGCAGTTCCAGCCGCCAGCCGGTCAGCAACATCCGGTGCTGGGGCGACACCAGCAAGTCGCGGTCATTGCCCAGCGCACCGGCCCGGATGCGGATCGGCGCAAGCGCCCCTTCGGCAGCCACGGTTTTCGACCCGATCCAGCGCACCGGCTGATAGCCATGGTCCATGGTCCGAATCAGATCGCCAAGGGCCAGCTCTTCGACCGCCACCATGCCGCGCGCGGTTTCAATCCGGCTGCCGCGCACGAAACACTGCACCACATTGTCGTAATTGACCGCGCCATCGGTGTTGAATGTGCCGAATGTATAGGTCACCGACGGATCAAGCGGCGTGCTTGAAATCATGATCGGGCCGTAATTGTTGGCACTGTTGGTTGCGATGAAATAGACCGTCCCGGACGAACCGTCGGATCCCGTGAACGTATACTTATACCGCGAATCCACCGTGTCGCCGACGCTGATGCCCGAAACGCTTGAATCGGTGACATTCTGATCGCCAACGTCGCTGCTGCCGGTATGTGTCGCGTCACCCAGTTCAGCATCGCGTGAACCGTTCGAATCATCCACGATAATGCTGCCGGCATTGACGATGGTGAAGTTGCCCGAATGCGGATAGGTGTTATCCCCCGATGCAATCCGGTAAATAATGAGTTTTTCCAACGCCATAGCAGCGGTTCCCGGCTTTGGCGACGCCTCCCCAAGGACAGTCGCCTGATTGTCTCTGCGGTCGCGATGGACCGGTTTGAGTGTTCTCTAGCCCTGAAAAATGGCCAAAAAGCGTCAAGAAATTGAGGCGAATATGACAATTTTCCTTGCCTGCGGCGCTGCCTCAACCGGCACCCCGGATAACAATGCGGGACATTGGAGCCGCGATATGCAACGGTGATGGACAACAGGCCGAGTGCCAGACCAAAGGACTTATTTGATGGCTGACGCCCCCAATTTACCCGCCTATCGCTGGGTGATCGTTCTGGCTTCCGCCCTCATTCTGGCATTGGCGATGGGATCGGTTGTCAACGGCATCTCGGCCTATATCGTGCCTTTGCAAGAGGCCCATGGCTGGCAGCGGGGTGAGGTTGCCCTGATCAACACATGCGGCATCATCGGCCTAGCCTTGGGGGGCATGGTGATCGGTCGCTGGGCCGACGGACGTTCAACCCGGACCATCGTTTTGTTTGGCGTCTCGGTGCTGGGCCTGTGTTATATCGCGGCTGGGTTCGTCACGGATCTGTGGCTGTTATATGCGCTGTTTCTGGTGGCGGGGTTCTTTGGCGCCGGGGCGATCTTTCCCACAGTCATGGCGGCGGTCGGGCGGTGGTTCCCGGTCGGGGCGGGGGTAGCCATTGGCATCGCCACCGCCGGGCAGGCGCTGGGACAGGGCGGCGTGCCGTTCCTGTCGGCCTATCTGATCCGCGCCTATGGGGTTGCTGCCGCCTTTGGCATCACGGGCGGCGCGATGCTGGCGTTGCTGGTCCCGCTGGCCCTATTGTTGCGCCAACCGCCGGAAGTAACCGCGGCGAACGCCACGAACGCCGCGGCCGCGAAGGGGTCCACCCTGCCGGTCAACACCGTTGTGTGGCGGATGAGCATTGCCACGATCGGCTGTTGCACCTGCATGTCAGTGCCGCTGATCCATCTGGTGCCGCTGGTTCAGGATATTTGCGGCGTACCGCTGGATCAGGCCAGTGGAGTGGCCTTTGCCATGATGCTGATCGCCATTGCGGGGCGGATCGGGTTTGGCCGGCTGGCCGATATGATCGGCGCCCTGCCGGCCTATATGACGGCAACCGCCTGGATGACCCTGCTGGTGTTCTGGTTCGTTCAATTGGACACGCTGCATAGTTTTTACATCTATGCCCTGATCTATGGCTTTGGCTATGCCGGAGTGATGACCGGGGTTCTGACCTCAATCACCGCCCTCACCCCGGCGTCGCGACGCGCCTATGCCATGGGTGTGGTCAGCATGTTCGCCTGGTTCGGCCATGCCATCGGCGGCTATATGGGTGGCGCGCTTTATGACCTGACCGGCGGCTATTCATGGCCCTTTGCGGTGGCCGCCCTTGCCGGGGTGATGAACCTGATCGTGGTCAGCACCCTGTGGCGCCGCACAGGCGGCCTTGCCGCGCAACCGGCCTGATTTTCCGATGGCGCATGGCCTTGCAATCGGTTAGCCCGTCGGGGCAGCGATCCCTTGGCGGACAACCATGACCCAGAAAAACGAAGACAGCCCGGCGGGCTTCGCCTTTGCCCTAAGCGCCTATATTTATTGGGGCGCGCTGCCGATCTATATGAAGCTGCTGGCCCCCTATGGCCCCGCCGAGGTGATTGCCCATCGGATCGTCTGGTCGATCCCCTTTGCCTTTTTGGTGCTTTGGGCCACCGGCCGGACCGCGGACCTGCGGGCCGCCTTTCGCAATCCGCGCATGTTGATGATGGCGGCGATCACCGCCTCGTTGATCGGGGTAAACTGGGGGTTTTATGTCTGGTCGATCACCTCGGGCAACGCGCTTGAGGCGGCTTTGGGCTATTACATCAACCCCCTGTTCAGTATTTTTCTGGCCTCGGTCCTGCTGCGCGAAAAGCTCAGCCGCACCCAATGGGCCGCCATCGGCCTTGCCGCCTGTGGGGTGGCTGTACTGACCATCGACGCTGGGCGCCTTCCCGTCGCCGCATTGGGGCTGACCCTGACCTGGGGCTTTTACGCCTATTTCAAGAAATCCCTGCCGATCGGCCCCAATCAGGCCTTCACGCTGGAGGTGCTGCTGCTGTTGCCTTTTGGCCTGCTCTATATCGCTTATCTGGTTCAGTCCGGCCAAAGCCATTTCATGACCGGCAGCATGCGCGACACCTGGCTGTTGATCGGGGCGGGCCCGATCAGCGCGATCCCCCTGATCCTTTATGCCAACGGCGCCAAGCGCCTGCGGCTGTCCACCATCGGCATCCTGCAATATATCTCGCCGACCCTGATCTTTCTGGTCGCGGTTTTTGTCTTTGGCGAGCCGTTCGGCACCGCAAGGATAGTCGCCTTCCCGCTGATCTGGGCCTCGCTGGTGCTTTACACCTTCGCCATGGTCCGGCAGGCCAGGGCGGCGCGCCGCTGATCGACCTTCACGCGTTTCCATCCGCGTCTTGCCAACCCTTTTAAAAAGCGCGCGTCATCGCGCCGTTGCCGGCTTTTCCTTTGGATTTTTTCGCCCTAGACCAACGCCCCTGCGCCCACTAGCATCCGGGCCATGCTCCGATACGCCGCCACAAGACTGGTCTCGCTTCTGCTCAGCCTTCTGGCCGCCAGCGTGGTCATTTTTGCGGTGATCGAAGTGATCCCCGGCGACCCGGCCTCGTTCATGCTGGGCCTGAATGCCGAGCCTGATACCGTGGCCGCCCTGCGGGATCAACTGGGCCTGAACGGGTCGGTTTTCCTGCGATACGTGCATTGGATCGGCGGTATTCTGACCGGTGATTTCGGCACCTCTTACACCTATCGCGTGCCGGTCAGTGAACTGATCCTTGCCCGTGTCTGGGTCAGCCTGCCGCTGGCGATCTATGCCCTGATCCTGTCCACCGCCATCGCCTTTCCGGTTGGCCTTCTGGCCGCGGCGCGACGCGGAAAGGCCAGCGATATCAGCGTTATGGGCATCACCCAACTGGGCATCGCCATTCCAAATTTCTGGTTTGCCATGCTCTTGGTGCTGGTCTTTGC
>JAURMY010000076.1 GCA_030830465.1 Alphaproteobacteria bacterium | reverse complement strand
AGCAAGAAAGACCTGCGCGAACGCTTCAGCGACTATACGCTGGGCTGAGGAGGACGGACCATGACGCAAAGTTATATCGACCCGAGCAAGACCAATTTCGAAGCATTCAAGGACCTGCCGCGCGATCAGCCGATCCATATGCTGAACCTGATCAAGCTGAAGCCGCAGGCTGCCTATCATGATGGTACGATCGCCACCGGGGCCGAGGCCTATGCCACCTATGGCCGCCTTTCGGGGCCGATTTTCCGCAAATCGGGCGGACAGATCGTCTGGAGCGGTAAGCCTGAGGTCATGCTGATCGGCCCAGAACAGGCCGAAAACTGGGATATCGCCTTTATCGCGCAATATCCTGATATGGCGGCTTTTGTGGCGATGATGCGCGATCCGGCCTATCAGGCGGTCACCCATCACCGCACGGCGGCGGTGCAGAATTCCAGATTGGTGCGCATGCAGCCTTTGCCACCGGGCCAGGGGTTTGGCGACTAGGGCCGTTCAGCCCGCTAACGGCAGCAAGGCCACCGCCACGCGCCGCCCTTCGGACAAAAGGACATTGAAGGTGCGGCAGGCCGCTGGGCTGGCCATCACTTCAACCCCGAAACCCGCGGCCTCCAACAGCGCGCGGTCGGCAGGCGGCAAATGCGCCACTTCGGCCCCCATGCCCACAAACAAAACGTCGATCCGGCCGCGCAGCGCCAGTGCTGGGTCCCAGTCGCCCAGCCCGCCCCAGTTGGAAACGCCCTCAGCGAAGACCAACACCGGACCGGACCAGACCTGCCCGGCGACGCGGAAGAAACCGGGGCCGTAGCCGTCAATCGGGGTCGGACCGTCAAACCGCATTTCCGTCAGGTGCATCCTAGCCCTCCCAAATCGGCAAATTGCTGATCGCGGAAAAGGCGATCAGCCCGTAAGCGATGCCGCGAAACAGTTTTTACTTGTCCGGCCGGAACAGCCAAGCGCCCGCTTTGTTGGCCAGCGCATAGGGCACGGCCAGCATCAGCCCCAGCATGAACGGCATCGCCTGTCCCAAGCCCAGCAACAGCGCGATGGTCAGGGTCAGCACATCGACCAGAAACAAATAGATCAGGATATTCGCGCGGATCACCTGAATGGCGTGGCGGCTGGACATATAAAGCATGATAACCGGCGGCCCGGCCAGCCCGCTGACCCCGGCCAGAAATCCGCCAAAGGCCCCGACGCCGTAAATCATCTTGCGGCTCAGCACACCGTGATAGCGCCAGCCCGTCATCAGCGCCGCCAGCAACACCAGAGAGATCAGCGAAACCGCCCAGCGAAACAGCGCGGGATCGGTGCGCGACAGCAGGTACAGTCCCAGCGGCAGCGCGATCAGCGCCCCGATCAACAGCCGCCCGATATCGCGCCGGTGGCAATCCTTGACCGCACCCGGCAGGATCGGGGTGATGCCCGGAATGTCAAACACCAGCATGGTGATCAGCGCCCAGACCGGCGGCAGGACCGTCCCGGCAAAGGGCATGAAGATCATCGCCGTGCCAAATCCCGAAAACCCGCGCACCATGCCCGCCAGCACAACCCCGGCCAGCAACAGCGGCAAACCGTCAACCGCCAAAGCCTGATGAAAGGCGTCGGCGATCGGCTCCATCACGCGTCGATATTCGCGAACTGGGTGCCCGAATTCCCGTCGGTCTTGGTCCAGTCCCGCTTCACATCCAGCCACAGCAGGATCTTGGACGCGACGAAAACCGAGGAATAGGTGCCAACCACAATGCCCCATGTCATCGCAAAGACAAAGCCGCGGATCACGTCACCGCCCAGAACCAACAGCGCGATCAGCGCCACCAATGTGGTGAAGGATGTCATGAAGGTCCGGCTGAGCGTTTCGTTGATCGACAGGTTCAAAACCTCGACCAGCGGGGTTTTCTTGAACTTGCGCAGGTTTTCCCGCACCCGGTCAAACACCACGACCGTGTCGTTCAGCGAATACCCCACAATGGTCAGCAACGCCGCGATGATCGCCAGATCAAACTTGATCTGAAACAGCGAAAACACCCCGATGGTCAGCGTCACGTCATGGATCAGCGCAACCACCGCCCCCAGCGAGAACTGCCATTCAAACCTGAGCCAGATATAGATCAGCACCATCACGATGGACAACAACACCGCGTCGATCGCGGTCTGAATCAGTTCGCCCGACACTTTCGGCGCGACGCTGTCCACCGACAGGAACACCATTGACGGGTCCACGGCGCGCAGCGCGTCTTTCATTTTCACGACGGTTTCGGCGGCGGCGGCCTCGTCGCCTTCCTGTTGTTCAATGCGGATCTGGGTCACATGCCGTTCAACTCCGGCCAGGGCATCGGCGGGGACCACGACCTTGGTGATGGTGACATCCCCCAGGCCCAATGGGGCCAGCGCGGCCCGGTAATCGGCCACGACCACAGGCTTTTGCGCCTCTGTTCTGACTGTGGTGCCGCCCTGAAAATCAATGCCGAAATTCAGCCCCATCACGAAAAAGACAATGACCGAGGCAATCACGGCAAGGACAGACACACCAAAGGTGACCGTCGAGGGACCGAAAAAGTCGATATTGGTTTTGTCCGGAATGATCTTAAGACGCATGACGGCTCCTATACCTCGATTTTGCGCGGGCGGCGCCATTCAAACCATGTGACGATGAACAGCCGGGTCACCCAGATGGCGGTGAACACCGAGGTGATGATCCCCAAACCCAGCGTGATTGAAAACCCCCGCACCGGCCCCGACCCCATGACAAACAGGATCACCGCCGCAATCAAGGTGGTCACGTTGGCGTCGACAATGGCACTGGTCGCTTTTTCATAGCCCAGTTCAATCGCCCGCGCCGGGCCTTTAGAGGTCAGCAATTCCTCGCGGATGCGTTCGAAAATCAGCACGTTGGCATCCACCGCCATACCGATGGTCAGCACGATCCCGGCAATGCCCGGCAATGTCAGCGTGGCACCGATGGACGCCAGAACCGCAAACAGCATCGCCACGTTCAGCATCAAGGCGATATTGGCAAACAATCCGAACAGCCCGTAGCTGGCCAGCATGAACCCCAGAACCGCGACGAAAGCCACCATCGAGGCGATCTTGCCCGCATCAATACTGTCCTGCCCCAGTTCAGGGCCAATGGTGCGTTCCTCAAGGAAATCCATCCCCGCCGGCAAGGCCCCCGCGCGCAAAAGCACCGCCAGTTCGGTCGAGCTTTCCACCGTGAAATGCCCGGTGATGATGCCCGATCCCCCCGCGATATGCGACTGAATCACCGGGGCTGAAATCACCTTGTTGTCCAGCACGATCGCAAAGGGCGACCCGATATTGTCGGCGGTATATTGACCAAACTTGCGTCCGCCGGATGCGTCAAACCGGAAATTGACCGCGGGCCGGCCGTTCTGGTCAAACGAGGGTTGCGCGTCGACCAGATCCTCGCCGGTGACAACGGGGCTTTGCTCGAGCACATAAAAATGGTTCGGGTTTTGCGAATCCGGCACCAGCATGTTGCGCGGTCCCGGATTGGCGGTTTTGTCGTTGGTTTCGCGCACAACCGGATGAAAGGTCAGCTTGGCGGTGGTGCCGATCAGCGCTTTCAGTTCCTCGGCAGAGCCCAGACCCGGCACCTGGATCAGGATACGCTGGTCGCCCTGCCGCTGGATCGTTGGTTCACGGGTCCCCACCTCGTCCACGCGGCGGCGAATGATCTCAAGGCTTTGGCGCATGGTGCGGTCGTCGGTCGCGATTTTT
>JAURMY010000075.1 GCA_030830465.1 Alphaproteobacteria bacterium | reverse complement strand
CGTTGCCATCGGCGTCGCCATCCGGCTCAATCTCCAGATAGGCGCAAACCCATGGCGTCGCATTGGCCGCGGCGCTGGCGCGCGTCGCGTCGCCGCCCAGAAAATCCTTGTCCAGCCGCACGAAACGCATCACGTCGGCCTCGGGCAAGGTCACTTCATTGGTCAGTTCGCCTGCCCCCTTAAAGCCCTTTTCCATCCGCATCGCGTTCATCGCGAAGCTACCGTAATCCTTCAAACCCAAAGGCGTGCCCGCCGCCCAAATCGCGTCATAGGCCGCCGCAATGGCATCGCAAGGGCCGTGGAACTCCCACCCCAACTCGCCCGCATAGGACATGCGGAAGGCCCACAGTCGTTGCCCCGCCAGCGTGATTTCCTGCGCCGACAGCCAGCGGAACCCGGCATTGGACAGATCGGCATCGGTTAAGGCCCCCAAGATCGCCCGCGATTTCGGCCCGTTCAGCGCCAGCGCCGCCCAGTCGTCTGATCGTTTGATGATCTCAACATCATCTTTGTTCCGATAAATACTCAAGTGATCCAACAGCCGTTGCTCAAAGAAGGCCGCGCAGACGATATAGAACCGGTCCGCCGCCAGTCTGGCCACGGTCACTTCCATCTCGATCCGCCCGCGCCGGTTCAGCATATGGCTCAGCGCAATGCCGCCGGGCTTTTGCGGCAGGCGGTTGGCCACAAGCCGATCCAACAGCTTTTCCGCATCCGGTCCGGCAACTTCGACCTTGGTAAAAGCGGAAATATCCATGATCCCTGCGGCGTTCCGGACCGCCTGCACCTCGGCGCGCACCCGGTCAAACACCACGTTGCGCCGGAACGAATAATGGTCGTGTTGCGCAACCCCGTCCCCGGCGAACCAGCGCGGGCGTTCATGGCCGAACACTTCCTCATAAACCGCACCTTTGGCTTTCAGCCGCTCATAAAGCGGTGAGGGTTTCACCGGGCGCCCGGCCAAGCGGTTGAAATGCGGAAACGGGATTTCGTGGCGCAGGCAGTAGTCTTCCTTTGCCTTCACCACCTGCCAGTCCCTGGTTGCATAGCCGCCGAACCGGCGCGGATCATATTCGCGCATGTTGATATCGGCCGCGCCGTGCACCATCCAGCGCGCCAGTTCCCGCGTCAGGCCCGGCCCCCAGCCAATGCCGATCTGGGTGCCGCAGGCGCACCAGTAATTCGGCGCACCGGCCACCGGACCGATCAGCGGGTTGCCATCCGGCGGATGGGAAATCGCGCCGTGCACTTCCCGGCTGATCCCAAGTTCCGCGAAAATCGGCATCCGTCCCATGGCGTTTTCCAGCCAGGGCATGACCCGGTCATAATCCGGCGCGAACAGTTCATTCTCGGCCTCCCAGGGGCATTCATCCAGCCAGACCGCATTCGGGTTGGTCTTTTCATATATCCCGATCAGCCCGCGTTTTTGCTCCATTCGGATATAGCCCGAGACCAGCTTGTCATCGCGGATCACCGGCAATTCCCGTTCCAGCGCCTGAAATTCCGGCACCGGATCGGTCACGAAATAATGGTGGGTCATGCTGGTGGTCGGGATTTGCAGACCCGACCATTCCCCCATTTGCCGCGCATAGGTGCCACCGGCATTGACCACATGTTCACAGGTGATCGCGCCCTGTTCGGTGTCAACCCGCCATTCCCCTGTCGGCAGGCGGGTGATGTTGGTGGCGCGGCAGCGGCGGATGATCCTGGCCCCCAGCGCGCGCGCCCCCGCCGCCAGCGCCATGGTGACATTTGAAGGATCCACATGGCCGTCATCGGGCGTGTAAAGCGCGCCAATCACCCCGTCCAGGTTGTAATAGGGATGCAATTTTCGAATGAAATCAGGGCCGACCAGTTCGATATTAAAGCGCAGGGCGGTGCCGACAGATTTGGTGTGGCGCAGCCAGTCCATCTCGTCCTCGGTATAGGCCAGCCGGAACGACCCGCAGCCATGCCAGGTCACAGCCTGCCCGGTTTCCTTTTCCAGCCCGCCGGAATAAAGCCCGATATTGTAATCGACACATTTGCCCAGCCCGTAGGAACTGGTCGAATGGGTGATCTGTCCCGCCGCGTGCCAGGTGCTGCCGCTGGTCAGTTCGGCCTTTTCCAACAGCACGATGTCGCGCCAGCCTTCATGCGCCAGATGGTAAGCGACGCCACAGCCCATGACCCCGCCCCCGACAATCACCACCCGCGCGGTAGAAGGCACCATGACAGATCCTTTCGAACAAATGTTTGCTATGGACAGTGCTACGATACGTTTGTATCATCGTCAATCATGAAACAAACAAATGTTCTATCACCCGCCACGACCGCCGAAATGCTGGACCGCATGCTGGCCCTGCGCGGCGACTTCACGCCGGAACTGGCGAAACTGGCCGATTTCCTGTTGGAAAACCCGCAGGAAATCGGGGTGTCCTCGATCCGCAAGCTGGCGGCGCGGGCCGATGTCAAACCGAACACATTGGTGCGCCTGTCGCGGGTTGTCGGCATGGACAGCTACGAATCCTTCCGCGAAGTGTTTCGCAACGAGATCCGGCAGGGCCGCGAATCGGACCCGGACCGCGCCCGCTGGCTGCAATCGCTTGCGCAGCGCGGCGAAATGGGCGCTGTCTATGCCGCCAGCGCCGAAGCGGCGATTGACAATATCGAAAGCTTTTTCACCGGAACCGACCACACGGCGATTGCCACGGCGGCAAAGGAAATCGTGGCGGCGCGGCGCACATTCGTTCTGGGCGTCGGGGTCAACAATGCCGTGGCGCAGAATTTCGCCTATCTGGCGGGCATGGCCATTGACGGCATTCAGGCCCTGCCACAGGGCGGCACCCTGCCGGTTGACGGGCTGGCGCGCGCCGGAAAACAGGACATGCTGATCGCCATGACCTTCCGGCCTTACCGGCGCGAGATCCTTGATGCCGTTGCCGCCGCCCGTGCCCAGGGCGTGCCGCTGATCGCGATTTCCGACAGCCTGGCCTGCCCGATCATGGCCGATGCAAGCCACCGCTTCATCGTGCCGACCGAAACGCCGCAATTCTTTATCTCGACCGTGGCGCTGACCGCGTTTTTTGAGGTTCTGATCGCCTTTATCATTGCCGAAGCGGGCGAAGATGTGGTCGCCTCGATCGACGCTTATCACAGCCGCCGCCATCGTCTGGGCATTTATCTGAACGAAAAGGAAGACCGCGAATGAACCGCCCTGCCTCCGCCGATCCGGTTTTGTCGCTTGAGGCCCGTTATTACACCGACCCCGCCATCTTTGACAGGGAACAGGCCGGGCTTTTGTCGCGCACCTGGCAATTTGCCGGGCATGAAAGTCAGGTCCGGGAAACCGGCAGCTATTTCACCTTTGAAATCGCCGGCGAGAGCCTGTTTTGCATTCGCGGCCGCGATGGTGTGCTGCGCAGCTTTTACAATGTCTGCCAGCACCGCGCGCATCAGCTGGTTCAGGGCAGTGGCACAACCCGCGTTGTTGTGTGCCCCTATCACGCCTGGACCTATGAACTGACCGGCGGCTTGCGCGCCGGGCCGAATATTCAGGCGGTGCCGGGGTTTGATCGCAGCAAGATCTGCCTGACCCCGGTCCGTACCGAAACCTTTCACGGCTTCATCTTTGTCAATCTGGACGACAAGGCCGCGCCGATGGACGAATGGTATCCCGGCGTGCGCGACGAACTGGCCGCGTTTGTCCCACAGATCGACCGTTTGGCCCCCCTGGAATGGGTCGAGGTGCCGGAACAGTGCAACTGGAAAGTCTCGGTTGAGAATTATTCGGAATGCTATCACTGTTCGCTGAACCATCCGACTTTTGCCACCGGTGTGATCAAGCCGGAAACCTATGACATTCAGCCAATGAACAAGGGCTATGTTTTACGCCACACGACCGAATGCCAGAACATCGAGGCGATGACCTATCCGATCGACCTGTCGGTGCCCCACAGCGGCGATTACCGGTCATTTTTCCTGTGGCCGATGTTTTCGTTTCAGGTCTATCCCGGCAATAGGCTGAACACCTATCACTGGCGCGCGTCGGATGTGGACAACTGTACCGTCTGGCGCGGCTGGTATTCCATCGACGGCGCCGATGACGCGGTTGTGAGCCGTCTGGCGGTGCAGGACCGCGCAACCACGGTGGCCGAGGATATCGGTCTGGTTGAAAGCGTTGCCAAAGGATTGAAAAGCCGCGGCTATCGGCCCGGCCCTCTGGTGTTGGACCCGGCATGCGGGCTGAATTCCGAGCATTCGATCAAAACCCTGCAAGCTTGGATGCGCGAAGCGGTGGAGTGACGCGATCAAACCGACGGATGGTCCTGACGCGAAATGCGTTAAACTTGCATCATTAAACGCTGTCTGAAATCAAAGATTTCAACGCGTTAGGTGATGCAATTTGCTCCGGGGAAACCACAATCCACTTTAGGCGGCGGGAAACCGGCCTGCAAATTCGCGCAGATAGATTTTCAGCCATTCGGTGAAATCCTGCGGCCGGGCGGCAACCTCGTGTTTAAGCGCGTCAAAGCCGATCCATCTGACGGCCGCCACCTCCTCGGGGTTTGGGGTGACGGGCACATCCGCGCTGACCTCGGCAACCAGAACCTCCACCACCTCATGTTCGGTCATGGTCGGGCTGACCTTGGCGCGGTATTCAAGCACGGTCAGCGGTTCAGGGCGCAGGCCTTTGATGCCCAATTCCTGTTCCAGCCGGCGCTGCGCGCAATCAACGGCGGTTTCGGTCATTGCCGGATGGGTGCAGCAACTGTTGGCCCACAGCAGCGCCGAATGATATTTTCCCGCCGCGCGCTGTTGGATCAATGTCTTGCCACCGGCGTTCAGGAACACTGAAACCGCCTTGTGTTTCAGCCCCTTAAGGTGCACTAGCCGTTTATCGACGGCGACAAGCCCGCCGCCGACCCAGGCCGAGATCAGGTCATTGTTTTCGGGGCTTGCGGGCATGAACCTGGCTCGGTCATCGGGGGCGTTTCGCCATATTATCCGGCCCGGCCCGCCCGAGACAAGCGCCGATCAGTGCGCAAGAACCCCCTGCTTGCGCAGATCGCGGGCAAAACGGCGGATATCCTCGGCCAAAGGCTCGGGCGCTTCCATCGCGCCGAAATGGCCGCCGCGCGGCATCCGGGTCCATTGGGTGACATTGTGCAGCCGCTCGACATAACTGCGGGGCGGCCAGGCCGACATTT
>JAURMY010000074.1 GCA_030830465.1 Alphaproteobacteria bacterium | reverse complement strand
GCGCGCATCCGGTGCATTGGACAGAATCTTTTCCGGATATCCACCGTCCGTCACCACATCCTTGCGCCGCTTCAACGCCATGGGCGTGACCGAAGTCATCGGCTCAACCCCGTCGACATCGACTTCGTTCAACTGCTCCATAAAGCCCAGAATATTGCTCAGCTCGACCGCCAATGTGTCCAACTGCCCCTCCGGCACTTTAATGCGGGCCAGATGGGCGACCCGCCGCGCGGTTTCCTTGTCAATCGACATCCCGGTAATCCTTTAATCGTCTCGCGCCCCGTTTAACGCCGCCGGGCGGGGTCTGCAAGCAGGGTGGCGGGCTTCTTCTGGCAAGAAATATCCGCGCCGCAGGCAAATAGTTTTGGCCCCGCCTGCCGCAATCCCCTTATGCTTTCAGGATCGCACTGGAGGAGAATCAAATGAAAATCACTTGGCTGGGCCATTCAAGTTTCCGCATCGAAATCGGCGATCAAATCCTGCTGGTCGATCCCTGGCTGGCGGGCAACCCCCTGTTTCCCGAGGCCCGGCGCGCCGAAGCCCTTGCCGGGGCCACCCATATTCTGGTCAGCCACGGCCACGGTGATCATGCATCGGGCGCGGTCGCTTTGGCGCGGGAGTTGAACATCCCGGTCTGTGGCACCTATGACCTGATGAGTTGGTGGGAAGCGACCGAAAACATCAAGGTGATCGGGTTCAACAAGGGCGGCACGATCCATCTGGGGTCGGTCAACGTTACCCTGGTCAATGCGCAGCATTCCTCGTCGGTGGCTGGCCCGAACGGGCCGGTCTATGCGGGGGCCGAAGCCGGGTTCATGATCGAACATGCCGGGCGAACAATCTATTTCTCGGGCGACACGGATGTGATGGCCGATATGGGGTGGATGAACGAACTGCATCAACCCGAGGTCGGTCTGCTTTGCGCCGGCGGGCATTTCACCATGGATATGAAACGCGCGGCCTTTGCCGCGAAAAAATATTTCAACTTCAAGACCGTCATCCCCTGCCATTATCGCACCTTCCCGGTGCTTGCGCAAAATGCCGACGACATGAAGGCGCGGCTGCAAGGGGTGAATGTGATCGAGCCCGAGGTGTTGGTGCCGATCAACCTGTGACCCGGCGGGTTTGGCCTTGCTTGCCGGTCCTTTCGCGCACCCTTAGCGTCTGGCGGCGAAAAAGTCGCTCAGAAGGGCGGCGCAGGCTTTTTCCGACAGGCCCGGATAGATTTCGGGCCGGTGGTGACATTGCGGTTGCGTGAAAATGCGCGCGCCCTGCTCAACCCCGCCGGATTTCGGATCCGATGCACCGTAATAAAGCCGCGCGATGCGGGCAAAACTGATCGCTGAGGCACACATCGGACAGGGCTCCAAGGTGACATAAAGGCTGCATCCGGTCAGGCGTTCCTGCCCCAGTGCGGCGCAGGCCTGCCGGATCACCAGCATTTCCGCATGCGCCGTCGGGTCGTTTCGTTCACGGGTGCGGTTGCCGTCACAGGCCAGCAGAACCCCCTCAGCCGACACCAGGGCCGCGCCAACCGGCACTTCGCCGCGTTCGGCGGCGGCACGGGCGGCGCTCAGGGCCTGGTCCATATGGGTTTGAAACGGGATCATGCCCGCGTCTTGCCCTGAATCGCCCCTGTCGCACAAGTGCTCTGGTCGCCGCCGCGGTTTCGGGTTAGAGCAGCGGAATGGAAAATGTTACGCCCAAGGGCGACCGGATCGCAAAAGTATTGGCCCGCGCCGGCATTGCCTCGCGCCGCGAGGCCGAGCGCATGATCGAAATCGGTCAGGTTTCCGTCAATGGCAAGGTGATTTCCAGCCCGGCGCTGAACGTGACGGGCAGCGACCGCATTCTGGTGAACGGAAAACCCATTGCCGCAGCAGAAGAAACCCGGATGTGGCGCTATTACAAACCGATCGGGCTTGTCACCTCAAACAGTGACGAAAAAGGCCGCGATACGGTGTTTGACCATCTGCCCGAGACACTGCCCCGGGTGATGAGCGTGGGTCGCCTTGACATCAATTCCGAAGGCTTGCTGCTGTTGACCAATGACGGCGGCCTGAAACGCCGGCTGGAACTGCCGGCGACCGGCTGGATGCGGAAATACCGTGTCAGGGTCAACGGGACGCCGACTGACGCGATGTTGGAACCCTTGCGCAAAGGCATCGTCGCAGATGGCGAGAAATTCCAGCCCATGCTGGTGGGACTTGACCGCCAGCAAGGGGCGAACGCTTGGCTGACGATCGGCTTGCGGGAGGGCAAGAACCGCGAGATCCGCCGTGCCATGGAACAGGTCGGGCTGGTGGTGAACCGGTTGATCCGGGTGTCCTACGGACCGTTTCAGCTGGGCGATCTGAAGCCCGGCGATGTTGAGGAAATCAAAGGGCGGGTCTTGCGCGATCAGCTGGGCATGTCGCCCGCCGAGGAACCCCAGACGAAATCCCGCACGATACGCCCAAAGCCCGCCGGGGCAAAGACTGCGCGCGCGATGGATCCGTCAAAATCCCTGCGCCGCAAACCCGGCCCCCCGCGGAAAGCTTAAATCAGTTTCAACTCGCCCGCTGATTTCCGCCCGTCGCGGCCGTCAACCATTTCAAACTCGATCGCCTGATTGTCTTCCAGCGCGACCAGCCCCGCGGCCTGAACCGCCGTGATATGCACGAAAATATCCGGCCCGCCGCCCTCGGGCTGAATAAATCCATAGCCCTTGGCCGAGTTGAACCATTTCACGATGCCTTTTGCCATTTTTGACCCCCCCGGATCAACGCGCATGACCGCGCCCTGCAATTGGAACGGGGACCCCGGGCGTTGGCCCGCTTTTGGCGATCCTGTCCGTCCCTTGTGGCCTGATTGTACGCGATCGCATGAAAATTTCCAGCTATTGCTTGACCAAAGGTCAACCGCCGTCTGTCCCTTGCCCGCCACCGCAGCGGTTTTTATGTTGGGGGGAATTTTGACCGCTTTTCAAAGGAATGCGATATGGCCGAGCTT
>JAURMY010000073.1 GCA_030830465.1 Alphaproteobacteria bacterium | reverse complement strand
GTCGCCACCTCGGGGGCCTCGGTGAGGCCATTCTCAGGTGGCGGGCCAAGCGCTGCGATCTGCGATTTCAGCGTGTCGATGCGCGACTGGCCCGCATCCATCTCCGCCAGCGCACCGGAACGGTAATCCACCAGGGTTGACCGCAGGGTCTCCAGCGCCGGGGTTGACGCCTCAGCCGAAGCGATGATGCTTTCAGCGCGGGTTGCGGTGTTTTCCCAAGCGGTGAAATCAAAGGTTTTGGCCGCCGGATCCTGTGCAAACCCCTGCGAAAAGCTTAAGGTCAGGCACAGAAGGGCCAGGCCAAGGGCCTGAGCCAACCGGTTGAAATGACCCGACAATACCCTCATTCAAAAACCGCGGGCAGTTCGGAACCCGGCGACTCCAGCCAATGCGGCACCGGCAGGTTTTTTTCCTTCAGGAAGGCGGGATTGAACAGCTTGCTTTGATACCGGGTGCCGTAATCGCACAAAATGGTGACAATGGTATTCCCCGGTCCAAGATCCCCGGCCATGCGGATCGCGCCCGCGATGTTGATGCCGCTGGAACCACCAACGCAAAGGCCCTCGTCCTGCAACAGATCAAACACCAGCGGCAGGGCTTCGGTATCGGGGATCATATAGGGCAAATCGACGGAAAGACCCTCAAGATTGGCGGTGATCCGCCCCTGCCCGATCCCTTCGGTGATCGAGCCGCCCACGGATTTCAGTTCCCCGTTGGCATAATAATTGTAAAGCGCCGAACCTTCCGGATCGGCCAGACCGATCTTGACCGATTTCGACCGTTCCCGCAGCCCCATCGCCACACCCGCCAGCGTGCCGCCCGAGCCGACCGAACAGATGAACCCGTCAATGCCGCCATCGGTCTGTTGCCAGATCTCGGGCGCTGTGCTGTCGATATGGGCCTGCCGGTTCGCCACATTGTCAAACTGATTGGCCCAGATCGCGCCCTTGGGTTCGGTTTTCGCCAGCGACTTGGCCAGCCGTTCGGAATAGCGCACGTAATTGTTTGGGTTCTTGTAAGGCGCCGCCGGCACCTGAACCAGTTCCGCCCCGGCCAGACGGATCATGTCCTTCTTTTCCTGGCTTTGGGTTTCCGGGATCACAATCACGGTGCGAAATCCCATGGACGCCGCCACCAAAGCGATGCCGATACCGGTATTGCCCGCCGTGCCTTCAACGATCGTGCCGCCGGGGCGCAGGTCACCCGAGGCGATCGCCGCCTTGATGATCGACAAAGCGGCACGGTCCTTGACGGATTGGCCCGGGTTCATGAACTCGGCCTTGCCCAGAATGGTACAGCCCGTCAGTTCCGAAGCTTTGTTCAGCTTGATCAGCGGCGTGTGGCCGATCGCCGTTTCAAGATCCTGATAATATTGCATGGAAATCCCCGGTTTCTGACTGGTTTCTTTTGATACGCGCGGACCGTGCTGACTTCAAGCGCCCGCGTATTTTGCCCGCAGGCGGTCGCGGTTGGCCTGGAGCCACAAAGCGGAAATCCACAAGGGACCATTGTCCGCCTCGCCGCTTTCAAGGCTCGCCATCAGATCACCAAAGGACAGGGTGACGGAACGGATATCCTCGTGCTCGGCCTCAAGGCCCGCAATGCTGTCAAACCCGGCCTGAAGCGGCAAAATCCCGATATAGGAGGTCAGATATTCGCTATAGGCCCCCGGCGAGGTGTAATAAGCGCCAATCTGTTCCAGCGCTGAAAGGGTCAGACCGGTTTCCTCCTGCATTTCGCGCATTGCGGCCTGGGGCGCGGTTTCATGCAGGTCCAGCCGGCCCGCGACCGGTTCCAGACACCAGGGATGACTGTCGCCGCGGGCATGGGGACCGGCGCGAAACTGTTCGATCAAAAGCACCTGATCGCTGACCGGATCATAGGGCAGAACCGTCACCGCATCCGCGCCAATGAAAACCGCGCGTTCGATTTCATCGCTCATGCCGCCGTCAAAGCGGCGGAACCGCAGGTCATGTTCTTCCAGCGCGAAAAACTTCATATAGGGGCGTCGCACCGTGCCCTGCTGAATATCCGCGCGGCCAAATCCCCGCCGAATGGCGACCGGCGCGCCGCTGCGCGCATTCAGGCGGGACTGCGCCCGCAGGCGGATCGCGGCAAACCGGGCATGCACCTCGGCGGTTGGGCGCTGGCCGAAATAGCTCATCGCTTCTATGGCGGCCTCAGCGGTCACGCCGTGATCCCAGGCCATCCAGCGTTCCAGGCTCCAAAGCCCGTCAGGTATCCAGCCGCTGTGATCTGAAATATAGACCTCGGCGGTTTCGGTGGCCCCGTCGACCCGCACCGGATGTGGCGACAGGCCGTAAAGATAGGCGCCCTCGTAATAATTCAGCCGCTCAATCTCGGTTTCGGTCAGGTTTCGCACCAGAATACCGGGCGATTCGGCCCCTTTGGCGGGTCTGGCGAAGGGAAAATCCTGATCCTTTACAGCGCAGACTTCAAAATCCGGCAAGCGTGCCGCACGAATATCACCGGGGGTGACCGGACGGCCCAGAACCGCGGCCAAAAGACCGAGATCGCGAAGGGTTCCGTAAAAGAAAAGCTGGCGCATAGCCGGGGTTTAGCCTGCCGCTTGGCCTACTTCCAGTGACGATTTGCAAACTCAGCGACGATTCCCGCCGCCATGCCGCCCAGAACCAGCGTCGCCACCACCTTCAGATCAACCGCAAGCGCAAGATATTTCACAAAGATTTCGAAAATCTTGCCGATCGCCTCGCCCGTATTGGGATATTTCCGGTCCATCGAGCGCAGGATCATCTCGCTGGACGACAGCAACACCATGGCCCAGATGAAAAACCAGATCGACGTGGCGATCCCGCGCCGCGCCGCCGTGCGGTAGTCGCAATAGAGCATATCCCCCATCACCCGCCACCCGACCAGCAACCCGACCACCGCCCCGGTTGGCCGCATCCAGATATCCCGGGCCATTTCCGGCAGGACCTCCAGATAAAAACCGGTGGCAAAATAGCCAACCAGCGCAAAACAAATGCCAGCCACAGCGTGGCCCGCTGTCAGGTACATATCAGACCGGCCGTTTCATGGTGACCTGGGTGACATCGCAATTGCCCGACTGAAACGCCGCCGCACAGGATGTCAGGTAAAAATTCCACATCCGGCGAAACCGGTCGTCAAACCCCATTTCGCGCACTTCGTCCCACTTGTCGTTGAAGGTTTCGTGCCAGCGGCGCAAGGTCAGAGAATAGCTTTCGCCAAATTCGATGGAATGAAGCCGGGTCAGACCGGCGCGGTTGATCTGTTCACTCAGCGCGCTGACACTGGGCAGCATACCGCCGGGAAAAATGTGTTTCTGAATGAAATCAACGCCTTTGCGGTAGGCTTCGAACCGCTTTTCCGCCAGCGTGATGATTTGCAAGGTGGCGTTCGCCCCGGGTTTCAGCCGCTCGCGCACGGTTTTGAAATAGACGGGCCAGTATTTTTCCCCCACGGCCTCAAACATCTCAATCGAGGCGATGCCATCATAGACCCCGGTTTCGTCGCGATAGTCGCGCATCACGATTTCCACCCGGTCAGCAATGCCCGCGCGTTTCATGCGTTCAACCGCGTAATCATGCTGTTCCTGCGAAATGGTCAGCCCGGTCACCCGAAGGCCGCGATGCTTGGCGGCATATTCCGCAAACCCGCCCCAG
>JAURMY010000072.1 GCA_030830465.1 Alphaproteobacteria bacterium | reverse complement strand
GCGAAATAGGCCTGCAATTCGACCACATCCTGCGGGAAGAATTCCGCCGCGCGCGCCACGTCCTTGCGCAGGGCATTGGCCACGCGCATGTCGGCTCCCGGCGCGCGGCCGAGCCCGAGATCGACCCGGCCGGGGAACATCGCATTGAGCGTGCCGAACTGCTCTGCGATCACCAGCGGGTTGTGATTGGGCAGCATCACCCCGCCTGATCCCACGCGAATGCTGGTCGTTCGCGCCGCCACCTGCCCGATCAGGATCGAGGTCGCCGCACTGGCAATGCCGCGCATGTTGTGATGCTCAGCCAGCCAATATCGCCTGAACCCCAATGCCTCGGCGTGCTGGGCCAGATCAAAGGTGTTCATCAGGGCCTGCGCGACACTGCTGCCCTCGGGCACCGGGGCCAGATCAAGCATCGAAAAAGGAATCATACGCGGTCCGATCATTTGGGTTCGGGGCAGGATAGAACGTCTTGCCGCCGATGGTAAATCACCTGTTGGGAACGGGCCGGAAAATGGCCATTGCGGCGGCGGAGGGCGCGGCCCTACACTGGTCGCATGGGTTTCAGCAATCACGGGGGATCGCCATGGCCGAACACTGGCAGCGCAGCGCAACCGACATCGCCGCCGAGGTCCGCGCAGGGCGGGTTTCAGCAACAGAAGTGACCACAGCGCATCTGGACCGGATGGCGGCGGTCAATCCGGCAATCAACGCCGTGATCCAGTCCTGCGAGCCCGAGGCATTGGCCGCCGCAAAAGATATTGATGACCGGATCGCACGCGGCGAAACCGTCGGGCCCATGGCCGGTGTGCCGGTGACGATCAAGGTCAATGTCGATCAGCGCGGCTATGCTACGACGAACGGCTTGAAACTGTTGAAAAACGCGGTTGCCGAGCAGGACAGCCCCTTGGTTGCCAATCTTCGCAAGGCCGGGGCGATCATTGTCGGGCGAACAAATACGCCGGCATTTTCGCTGCGCTGGTTCACCAAGAATGATTTGCATGGTCAGACCCTGAACCCGGTGAACAAGGCTTTGACGCCGGGGGGGTCCAGTGGCGGTGCGGCGGCGGCGGTGGCCGCGGGCATATGCGCGATGGGCCATGGCACCGATATCGCCGGGTCGATCCGCTATCCCGCCTATGCCTGCGGGCTGCACGGCCTGCGCCCGACGCCGGGGCGCATTCCGGCTTATAACGCTTCGGGGGCGGAACGGTTTATCGGTGCGCAGCTTATGGCGGTGTCCGGTCCGATCGCCCGCAATATGGCCGATATCAGGCTGGCCTTTGCCGCCATGGCCGAAGGCGATGCTAGGGATCCCTGGTGGGTTCCGGCGCCGCTTGAAGGACCGCCTTATGCAAAACGCGTGGCCCTGTGCACAGCCCCTGACGGCCTGAAGGTCGCGCCGGAAATCACGGCGGCCCTGCGCAAGGCCGCAGATATTTTGGCAAATGCAGGCTGGCTGGTTGAGGAGGTCGCCTGCCCGCCGATGCGCCCCGCGGCCGAAATCAACGCCCAGCTTTGGATGGTGGAAATGCGCGCCGGGGCGACCGAAGCCATGCAGCGCGAAAATGAGGCGGATTCGCAATTCGTTTACGCGCAGATGACCCGTCTGTCGCCGGAACTGGACAGTGGGGGCCTGATGGCCGCCTTGCAAAAGCGCGCCACGCTGGTGCGCGACTGGCAGATATTCCTGCACAAATATCCGGTGGTCTTATGTCCGGTTTCCGGTCAGTTGCCCTTCGCCCAGCAACAGGATGTCCAGTCAGCCGAAGCCTTTGACGCGGTGATCGAGGCGCAGTTGCCGCAAACCGCCATTCCCGCCCTGGGCCTGCCCGGACTGACCGTAGCGACCGGCATGGCCGGGAACAGCCCGGTGGGGGTGCAACTGGTCGCCGCCCGGTATCGCGAGGATATTCTTCTTGCGGCAGGCGGGGTGATCGAGGCGGCGTTTCCGGCGATCCTGCCCGTCACGCCGCATTGAACTGTTGCAATAAGGGAAGGACCGCTCGCCCATGACCCGTCGATTTGTCGATCTTTCGGTCGCGCTGGAGACCGGCATCGCCTCGGACCCGCCGATCATGCTGCCGCAGATCACCTATTTCGGCCATCAGGCGACGGCGGAACAGGTGATGTCGTTTTTTCCCGGTCTGGCCCGCGAAGACCTGCCGGGGGGCGAAGGCTGGGCCGTCGAAACGCTGGCGATTTCCACCCATAACGGCACCCATCTGGACGCGCCCTATCATCACCATTCGACCATGGATAACGGCCAGCGGGCGCTGACCATTGACCAAGTGCCGCTGGACTGGTGCCTGAATCCCGGCGTGAAACTGGACTTTCGGCATTTTGACGACGGCTATATCGTTACGGCCTCTGATGTTCAGGCCGAGCTTGACCGGATCGGCCACCGGTTGCAGCCCCTGGATATCGTCGTGGTCAACACCTCGGCCGGGGCGCATTACGGGCAGGCGGATTACCTGTTGAAAGGTTGCGGCATGGGCCGCGAGGCGACACTTTTTCTGACCGAACGCGGTGTGCGCGTAACCGGTACCGACGCCTGGAGCTGGGACGCCCCTTTTGCCCTGACCGCCGTTGAATATGCCAAAACCCGCGATGCCTCGATCATCTGGGAGGGTCATCGGGCCAGCATGGATGTGGGCTATTGCCACATGGAAAAGCTGGCCAATCTGGACAAGCTGCCGCCAACAGGGTTCGAGATTTCTTGCTTCCCGTACAAAATCAAAGGCGCATCCGCCGGGTTTACCCGCGCCGTGGCCATATTTTCGGAGTAAGCCATGCGTCTTGGAACGGTGTTGCATGAAGGCAAGGAAAAGGTCGTTGTCGCACTGGACGATGACACCCTGCTGGACCTACATCTGGCCGCCAGAAAGGCGGGGCATGATGCGACGGCTTTTGCCAATATGCAGACCTTGATCGAGCAGGGCAGTTATGGCCTGGAACAGGCGCAATCCCTGATCCGCCGCGCCAACCGGCGGACCACTTTGCCGGTTTCGGATGTGGCGTTTCTGCCGCCGATCCGGCCGGTGCAATACCGCGACTGTCTGGTGTTTGAAACCCATCTGATCAACGGCTTCAAACAGGCGGAAAAGCTGGGGGCCAAGCCGTTTACCATCCCGCCGGTCTGGTATCAGCAACCGATTTATTACAAGGGCAACCGCATGTCCTTTGTCGGGCATGGGGCCGATGTTCTGTGGCCGCATTATGCCGAACATCTGGATATTGAGCTGGAACTGGCGATTGTGGTCGGCAAGACCGGCAAGGACATTTCAAAAGCGGCGGCGCCGGATCACATTTTCGGCTATACGATTCTGAACGATGTCTCGGCGCGCGACGCCCAGTTCGTTGAAATGCCCGGTCAGCTTGGCCCCGCCAAGGGCAAGGATTTTGACACCGGAAATATTCTGGGACCGTTTATCCTGACGGCGGATGAGGTGCCGCATCCGGTGGCGCTGAACATGGAGGCGCGGGTCAACGGCCAGCGCTGGGGCGGTGGCAACAGCCGCGAAATGCACCACGATTTCGCGGCTATTCTGGCGCATATTTCGGCCTCGGAAACCATCTATGCGGGCGAGGTGATCGGATCAGGCACGGTCGGAACCGGGTGCGGCCTGGAACTGGGCAAAAGGCTTGCCCCCGGCGACCGGTTCGAACTGGAAATCGACGGCATCGGCATTCTGGCCAACCGGATCGTCAAACCCTGATCAGCCGGGCGCTGCCAGCGCGGTGATTTCGCGCCGGAACGGCAGGGCATCGCCAATATCAGGCCCGTCCAGATTGCGGGCATAGCGATGCCCCGCATAGGTCGCCCATGCAATCGGTCCCGGTGCTTCGGCATCGCCAAACAGTTTGACGGACTTGATCCCCGCATCCGCCCAATCGGCCTGACGGGCCTGAAGGTCACGATACACCCCGTCATTGCCGGTGCGCGAGGTGACCAGAACCACGGCCTGTGCCGCGATCTGAGTTGTCTGTCCGGTATAGCTGCAATTGCTGAGAGCGTGATCGGCGGAGATGGCCGCGATCCCCCGGTTCAGAACGATCGAAACGCCACATTCCACCAGACGGCGGTGGATCGCCCCCTGTTCCAGCGTGTTCGCTGTCCAATCGGACACAAAGGCCGACGGCGTCACCAGCGTGACCTTGGCCCCCTGTGCGGCCAAGAGTTCCGCCAGAACGCCGCCCATATAGTAATGGTCATCGTCAAAAATCACGACCTCGCCCCTGGGCAGATTTCCCGCCATCAGATCGTCAGGCGTGTAGACCGGCATGGCGCTGTCCATCGGCATTGGGTGCACGTGCTGCCGCGCCACACCGTCCCGCCGCCATGTCGCCCCGGTGGCGATGGCAACATGGTCAAACCCGAACTCCAGCACCTCTGCGGCGGTCAGGCGGCTGTCAAAATAGGTTTCGACATTCGCCTTCTGGCCCAATTGATAGGCGCGGTAATCCCGTACCCGGCCCCAGGCGGACAGGCCCGGCAACCGGCATTCACGCGCGACGCGCCCGCCCAGTTCAGTCCCCGCCTCGGCCAAAGCCACGTCATAGCCGCGCCGCGACAAGGCCCAGGCGGCCTCCAGCCCCGCGGGGCCGCTGCCGACGATCAAAACGGATGTGCTGTTCCCCTTTGCATTCATCTTTTCCGGGTGCCAGCCTTTGCGCCATTCCTCCATCCAGGTCGGATTTTGCGTGCACCGCCCCATGCCCTGCGTCATGTCACCGGTGATGCAGATATTGCAGCCGATACATTCACGGATGTCCTCAACCCGGCCTTCGTCAATCTTGTTGGGCAGAAACGGATCGGCAATCGAGGGCCGTGCGCAGCCGATGAAATCCAGAATTCCGGCATTGATTTGGCGCGCCATCACGTCAGGCGAGGTAAACCGACCCACGCCGACAATCGGCTTGCTGGTCAGGGCCTTGATCCCGGTCACCAGATCCTGCTGCGCGGCCTCTTCCTTGAACCGCGACGGACCGGAACAATCCTCCCACGCGCCATGGGCCAGATCCCAGAGGTCGGGCAGATCGGCATGCATTTCGATGAAATCGCGCACTTCGGAATTGGCAAAACTCATCTCGCCCATCATCTCGTCCAGCGACAGGCGCAGGGACAAACCCATTGTGTCACCCACCTCGTCGCGCAGATCGGCGATAACCTCGCGGACAAACCGGGCGCGGTTTTCCAGACTGCCGCCATATTCGTCGGTCCGGTGATTGGTCACGCGGGACAGAAAATGCTGGAAGATGCCAAAGCCATGCGCGCCGTAAAGACAGATCAGATCAAACCCGGCGCTGCGCGACCGTTTGGCGGCATTCACGAACCAGCGGCGCAGGTTTCTGATGTCTTCCTTGTCCATGGCGCGGGCCTGCACCGGATCGTTGGTGAATGTGCGGATCGGCAGCGCGGTCGGGGCCAGAGGCACCTCTTTCGTATAAAGATTTGGCCCGTTGATGCCGGAATAAGCCAACTGAATTCCCGCCAGCGCGCCATGGGTTTTCATCGCTTCGGCCATTTTTGCGATGGTGGGAATGTCTTGGTCCTCCCACAGCCGGAGTTCGATGAAGGGCGTGATCTCGGAAGAGTGGTGCATTTCCGTTTGTTCGGTGAAAATGACACCCCAACCGCCCTCGGCCTTCACGCCGCGCATGGCGGCAGCGGCTGAGGGATCGCGATACCCGGCACCATTGCAATGCGGCACCTGATAGAACCGGTTTTTCGCCGTTACCGGCCCGATCGCAAGGGGTTGAAACAGGCAGTCATAACGGGGGTTTCGCATGGGGTACTCGGGTTTATGGATCAGCGGGGCGACTGTTCCAGATTTATTTCGCCACGAAAAGCCCCGATCGGCAAAGCCCCGCCGGACAGCGCAACATTTTGGCCGCGCCCCTGTTTAACCCTGCACAAATAGCGTATCCTGGGCGCAGGGGCATATCCAAGGTTCATTGCAAATCCCGGATCAACACGGGCGCGGGCCGCGGCGAAACCCCCAAGAAGATGAGCGGTAAAGGTTACTTAGTGAAAGTCAGGCTGACTCTGGGTCTGTTTGCCATTCTGGCGGCCGCCACGGCGGGCACTGCCGCTGAAGCTGCGGGTTTTTGGGGCCTGTTTGGCAAGAAGTCGGCGGTTGTGGCTGAGCCGGGCAGCGTGGCTTACAGCGCCCGTCTGGACGCGCCCGCGCTGAACAAGGACCTGACCGCGGCGATTTCGTCTGCGTCGCTTGTGCTGGCAGAGCGGAAAAAACCGGCATCAGGCTCGGTCGAACTGATGAACCGTGCCCGTGGTGATTACCGGCGGATATTGGCCGCCCTATACGCACAGGGATTTTACGCGCCCCAGATTTCTATCCGCCTGAACGGTGCCGAAGTCGCGGACCTGCCCCTGTCGGCAACGCTGAAACAGCCGGTCGTTCTGGTGGTTTCGGTTGCACCCGGCCCGCTGTTTTACTTCGGAAGGCTGCAAATCGCCCCCGTCCCGGCAGGCATGACCGGGCCGGAAGGCTTTTCCAGGGGCAAAATCGCGAAATCGGATTTGCTGGGCGCGGCGGCGGCCGGCGCGGTTCAGGCCTGGCGGGGGCAGGGCCATGCTTTGGCCGGGGTTTCGGCCCAGCAGATCACCGCAAACCACCAAACCCACGAGATTGACGCGACCATCGGATTGAACCCCGGTCCTGTCGCCAGCTTTGGCGCAATGACGGTCGCAGGCACCCGGCGGGTTGATCCGGGTTTTGTGGCCTATATGTCCGGCCTGAAGCGCAACCACGTTTTTGATCCGGTCGCCCTGGAACAGGCCCGCGCCAGACTGATGCGCCTTGGCGTTTTCCGGTCGGTGACGATCAATGAGGCCACCCAACTGATGCCGGACGGGACCCTGCCGCTGAATGTGGTGGTCGCCGAACAGGCCCCGCGAAAATTCAGTTTCGGGGCCTCGGTGTCGTCAAGCGACGGCTTGGCAGTGCAAAGCGCCTGGCTGCATCGCAACCTGTTTGGCAAGGCCGAAAGCCTGCGCATCGACGGCACAATCGGTGGCATCGGCGCCAATGGCGGTATCAGCGATCTCAACTATAGTTTCGGCGCCGCATTTACGAGGCCGGGGATTTGGGGCCCTGACACCAATCTGAACCTTTCAACGACGGCCAATCGCGAAGTCATCAGCACGATTGACACCCGCAATATCAGCCTTGAGGCGGGTCTGGTGCGCCAGTTGCCGGATTATTCGATTGTGCTGTCAACATTCGCCACGACCAGCCAGACGACCGATACCGGCGGTTTCCATCAGTACAACCTTGCGGGACTTCACATCGGCGGCACGCGAGACAAACGCGATAATGTTCTGGACCCCAGTCGCGGCTATTACCTGAGCCTGACATTGACCCCGTTTCAGGAGTTCAATTTCGGCAATACCGGCCTGCAAACCGAATTTGAGGCGCGCGGTTACAAGGAATTCGGCGACGCCCGAAAATCCGTGCTAGCCGGGCGGTTTTATATCGGCTCGCTTGCCGGTGTGCCCTTGGCGCAAAGCCCGACCAATATGCTGTTCTTTTCCGGTGGCGGCGGCAGCGTGCGCGGCTATCCGTTTCAGTCATTTGGCGTGACCAGTGGCGGCGTGTTTTCCGGCGGCCGGTCGGTTGTCAGTTTCAACGCCGAAATCCGCACCCGTCTGACCGGCACTCTGGGGCTGGTCGGGTTTCTTGATGCGGGGCTGGTCGGGCTGGATTCCTTGCCGGATTTTGCCACCGGCTTTCACGCGGGCGCGGGTGTCGGACTGCGCTATCAGACCGGTCTTGGGCCGATCCGGTTTGATATCGCGCGCGGTCTGAACCTTGCGCCCGGTGATCCGGGTTTTGCAATCTATCTGGGCTTGGGGCAGGCGTTCTGATGCGACTGAGAACTTCAATATTGGCGGCCCTGCTGATCGTCCTTGGAGGTCTGGGGGCGGTTTCGGCACAGGATACGACGGTCAGCGAAAATTCCGCATTGATCCGGTATATCGAAAGCAGCCTGTCCAGCGAAGATCGCATCATTCGGTTTGAGAACGTCACCGGCGCGCTGAGTTCAGAGGCCCGTATCGGCGCGATCACGATTGCCGACCGTCAGGGTATCTGGCTGCGGATCACCGGGGCCGAGATTGTCTGGACACGCTCGGCGCTGCTGGCGCGGCAATTGCGCGTGAATGCCCTGAAAGCCGAAAAGATCGAGATTTTACGCCGACCAGTCGCGGCCACCCCCGCCTTTCAGCCCGAGTCGGTGGGGTTCTCGCTTCCCGAACTGCCGGTCGAAGTCAACCTGACCGGTCTGGACATCGCTTCGGTTGAACTGGCCGAATCCGTGCTGGGCGTCGCGGCCCGCCTGAAGGCATCCGGTGCCCTGCGCCTTGATGCGACCGGCCTTTCTGCTTCGTTTACATCAAGGCGGCTTGATCCGCCGGGCGGAGAAATTGATCTGGCCCTGGATTACGCCCGCCTTGATCAGGCCCTGAACATTCAAATCAAGCTGGATGAACCTGCGAACGGTCTGCTGGCCAATGCCCTGTCAATCGAACAGCGGCCCGCGCTTGGCGGCCGGATTTCCGGCAGCGGCACATTGGCGGATATGGCGGTTGGCATTGATCTGCGGGCTGACGGTCGGCCGTTCGTTTCGGGTACCGTTACCTTCAATCAATCCGGCGCCGGGCAAGTCTTCAAGGCCGCGATCAACGGTCAACTTGCGCCCCTGCTGCCACAGGATTACCGCGGGTTTTTTGCCGGCGACAGCCGGGCGGCGGCGGAAGGCACTTTGCGAACCGAAGGTGGGCTGGACCTGCCGTCGTTTCAAATTGAGACGGCCAATCTGAATGTCACGGGTTCCCTGACCACGGCGAAGGACGGTTTTCCGTCGCGACTGGCGCTTGCGGCACAGGTGGGCCGTAAGGACGGTGCCCTTACAACCCTGCCTTTTGGCGGATCGGGCTATCGTTTGGCCACTGCCGCGATCAACGCGGATTTCGGGGCCGATGCGGGCGGGACCTGGCACGTGCGAATGGATGCCAAAGGGTTTCAGGCACCGGGTTTTGGCGCTGCGCGGGTGAAGTTTGACGCAACCGGGCAAGCGATGGACCTTGAAACCCAAGACCTGCGCGCCGTCAAAGGCGATATTGCATTTGAAGCGGAAGGACTGACCGCAGAGGCGGCCGATATCGCCGCCGCTTTGGGTCAAAACCTGCGGGCCGGCGGCGGCGTGGACTGGTCTGCGGGCCAGCCCCTGAAGATTGTTCAGATGCAAGTAAACGGCGACACTATCGCCCTGAACGCTGATGGCGGACTGGCCTTGAACGGCTTTAGCGGCCATCTGGATGCCGCGGTTTCAGACCTGCGCGCCTTTAACGCGCTGGCCCCGTCGCGCGACCTTTCCGGCCGTGTTGCCGGTACGTTTGATGGACGGCTGAACCCGCTGGACGGGCAAATTGACGGAACCCTGCAACTGACCGGGCAGGATATTGCGCTGGGCGTGGCACGGATCGACCGGATATTGAAAGGCCCGCTTGCGCTTTTTGGACAGGTCCACCGCGATGCCGGGGGGATCCGGCTTGGCGATGCCCGCCTGCGTTCAGGGGTGTTGGATGCCAGTGCGGACGGTTTTGTCAGCAGCGCCGCAATGGCGTTGCATGGCCGCGCCTCGATCACCGATCTGGGGTTGATTGCGCCAACATTGCGCGGCCCCGCCACCGCCGGTTTTGATGCCGACGGTCCGCTTGCCAAGGTTGCGATCACCGCGAAACTTCAGGGCGATGCCGGCCTGTCGCTGGCCGCTGACGGCAGTTGGGGTGACCGGGCCGATTTGCGGGCCACATTCAAGAACCTGCCGCTGGACCTGATGGCCGAATTGCGCCCTGACATCGGCGTAACCGGTTCTGCGACCGGGGAACTGGAGCTGTCGGGCGATCCGGCGGCCCCAGATGTTGCTTTTGACGTTCAGGCATCCAAAGCGAACGCCGATCTGCTCTTGCCGTACAAGCTCGGCACTTTGGACGGTGCCGCAAAGGGCATGTGGAAAGACGGTCAGCTTACGTTCAATCGCGCTTCGATCGCCGCACAGGGCGGGCTGTCGGCACAGGCAAAGGGCACTGTTCCCCTGTCCGGTGGGGTGGCTGATCTGCAAGTGTCCGGGGCGCTGCCGCTGGTGCTGGTCAATGACATTCTGGCCAACCCGCAAATCACCCTGAACGGCGGGGCCAGATTTGATCTGCATGTTTCCGGCCCTTTGACCGCACCGGTTCTGAACGGTCCGGTCGATCTGGAAAATACCGCGGTGACAGTGCCCGGCATCGGGATGCGCATTGAAAAAGTGAATACCCGGGTCCAACTGGTGAACGGGATTGCCAGATTTTCCGATGTGACGGCCAATATCGCAGCGGGGGGCGTTATTACGGCCAGCGGTTCGGTGGGAGTATTTGCCGATATGCCCGTGGATGCCAGTGTGTCGCTGAACGGCGTCAAATATGCTGATGGCGCGTTTCTGACCACCTCGGTCAGCGGGCAGGTTTCGTTGCAAGGGGACATCGCCCGTGGGGTGACGGTCGGCGGTCAGGTCAAACCGGATGTGACCGAGATCACCCTCTCTGCCGCCGTCAGCGCCGGCAACAGCCTGGCCCAGGTGAACCATATCCATGCCGGGCGCGGCGTGTTGCAGACATTGTCGCGCGCGGGTCTGGGCGAACGCACCGGGCGAACCGCTGCCGCCGCCACGGGGTTGAACCTTGATATGACGATCAGCGCGCCAAACAGGATATTCGTGCGCGGGCGCGGGCTTGACGCGGAACTGGGCGGTGAGATCGTTCTGACCGGCCCGATGGAAGCCGTCAGCGCCGCCGGGCAATTTGACCTGATACGCGGGCGGCTGGACCTGCTGGGGCGTCGGCTGGACCTGACCGAAGGGACATTGACCTTTTCCGGGCCGATGGACCCGACCATCGCCTTTTCCTCGCAAACCAAGGCGGATGGGACGGATATCACGCTGGCGCTGGACGGTGTTGCCTCGGCCCCGGAAATCACCCTTCGATCCGTGCCGGACCTGCCGCAGGATGAAATTCTGGCCAAACTGATCTTTGGCCGCGATCTTGGAAACCTGTCGCCGTTCCAGATCGCCAGTCTTGCGGCAGCGGTTGCGGAACTGTCGGGCCGCACCGATTCCGGTCTGATCGAAAAATTGCGGCAGACCACCGGGCTGGATAATCTGGATATTCGCACCAATGATGCCGGCCAGTCGGCGGGGGTCGTCGGCAAATATCTGAGCGATAAAATCTATTCGGAAATCGAAATAGACAGCGGTGGCACCGCCAATGTGACAATCAATCTGGACATCACCAAAAGCCTGAAAGCCCAGGGCGGGGTGGGCAGTTCGGGGTCAGGCAGTCTTGGGCTGTTCTTTGAAAAGGATTACTAGCCGCCGGACGTCCCAATCGCCGGAAATGGTCACTGGCATCGCCCGTAAAAAATGCTAGGAACGGGGCGACCTGACAGGGGGCCTTATGTCACTGACCGAAAAACCCGCCGAAACGCCCGAGCGTCTGGAATTTTACGCACGGATCGACAAACAGTCGATGGCGCCGCTTTGGGCGGTGATGTCGGATATCATCACGCCCACGCCGAAAAGCCCCTGCATCGCCCATAAATGGGACTATGCCGCCGCAACGGCGTTTCTGATGGAAAGCGGCGGCCTGATCACCGCGAAAGAGGCTGAGCGCCGGGTTCTGATCCTTGAAAACCCGGGTCTGCGGGGAAGCTCGAAAATCACCACCTCGCTTTATTGCGGTCTGCAACTGGTGATGCCGGGCGAAGTGGCCCCGGCCCACCGCCACAGCCAGTCGGCCCTGCGTTTCGTGCTGGACGGCAAGGGGGCGCATACCTCGGTCGATGGCGAGCGGACCAATATGCAATATGGCGATTTCGTCATCACGCCACCGATGGCCTGGCATGATCACGGCAACCTGACGGATGAGCCGATGATCTGGCTTGACGGGTTGGACATTCCGCTGGTCGGGTTTTTTGACGCTTCTTTCGCCGAAGGTTACGGGGCCGACGAACAGCCGGTGACAAGACAGACCGGTGACAGTTTTGCCCGATACGGGGCCAATATGCTGCCGGTTGATTTTGAACAGAAGAAACTGGCCTCACCGATCTTCAATTATCCCTACGCCCGCTCGCGCGAAGCGCTTGAGCAGATGAAGACCCAGAAGGAATGGGACCCCTGCCACGGCCTGAAGATGCGCTATGTAAACCCGGCTGACGGTGGCTGGGCGATGCCGACGATTGCGCCGTTCCTGCAATTGCTGCCGAAAGGTTTCAAAACCGCAGCCTACCGGTCCACCGATGCAACCGTGTTTGTGCCGACCGAAGGGCGCGGGCGCAGTACGGTTGACGGGCAGGTGTTTGAATGGGGACCGAAGGATATTTTCGCGGTCCCAAGCTGGAAATGGGTCAGCCATGAGGCGGATTCCGAGGCGGTCTTGTTCAGCTATTCCGACCGCGTGGCGCAACAAAAACTTGGACTCTTCCGCGAGGATCGCGGCAATTCGTAAGGAACAATCATGACCGACTATGTGTTTCCCCCGGCCCCGCAGGCCTCAACCGCCGTGGCCGACAGCGAGGCCCGCTTTCCGGTGCGCCGGATATTCTGTGTGGGCCGCAACTATGCTGCCCATGCTCGCGAAATGGGCCGCGACCCGGATCGCGAACCGCCGTTCTTTTTCACCAAGCCTGCCGATGCGCTGGTTGAGGACAATCAGACCGTGCCATTCCCGCCGGAAACCGAGAATTTTCAATATGAAGGCGAGATGGTCGTCGCCATCGGCAAGGGTGGCGTGAACATTGCCGAGGCGGATGCCCTGAACCATGTCTGGGGCTATGGCATCGGCAATGACCTGACGCGGCGCGATCTGCAACTGGCGCTGCGCGAGTTGGGCCGCCCCTGGGACTGGGGCAAGGCCTTTGACAATTCGGCTATTTGCGGCCCGATCCATCCGGTCGCCAAAGTCGGGCATCCGTCCCGGGGTTCGATCAGGACCCTGGTCAACGGTGTCGTCAAACAGGATGCGGACCTGAAGGAACTGATCTGGTCGATCCCCGAGGTGATTTCGATTCTGTCCCATTCCATGGCAATCCGGCCCGGCGATCTGATCTATTCAGGCACACCGGCGGGTGTTGGCAAGCTGACGGTTGGGGATGTCTGCAGGGTCGAGGTCGCGGGTCTTGGCAGTCTGACGACCACCATCGGGCCGAAATCCTGACATCGCGGCGGGGCCTTCAGCCCCGCTTGTAAACATCCTCGTACCGCACGATATCGTCCTCGCCCAGATAGGTGCCGGTCTGTACCTCGATCAGGTGCAGATCGACCTTGCCGGGGTTTTCCATCCGGTGTTTTGAGCCGACCGGAATATAGACCGACTGGTTTTCCGTCACCAGTTGCACGGTCTCGCCGATGGTCACGCGGGCGGTGCCCGCAACGACGATCCAGTGTTCGGACCGGTGGACATGGCTTTGCAGGCTCAGGGCGGCACCGGGATGCACCATGATCCGCTTGACCTGAAACCTGGTGCCCAGGGACAGGGTTTCAAACCAGCCCCAGGGCCGGTGATCGCGCGGGAACTGTTCCGCCTGTTTTGCGCCTTTGGCCTTCAGGGCTGCGACGGCCTTTTTCACGTCCTGCGCGCGCGACATATCAGCGACCAGCACCGCATCGGGCATGGCGACGGCGAAGATGTTTTTCAGGCCGATGCCGACGACTTCCAGATTGTCGTTTTCACTGCGCAGCAATGTGTCCTGACAGTCAATCGCGGTGGCCTCGCCTGCGGTGACAACGCCATTGGCATCGGCCTTATCCTCGCGCCAGACGGCGTCCCAGCCGCCCAGATCGGACCAGCCCCCGTCAAACGGGACAACGGAAAGATTGTCGGCTTTTTCCATGATCGCATAGTCGACCGAAATATCGCGGATCCTGCCCCAGGGTTCGGCGGCAATCCGCAGAAAACCAAGGTCGGGTTCGGCCTGTGATATCGCGGCTTTGCAGGGGTCCATCAAATCGGGCGCATGTTCGTTGAAAGCGGCCAGAACAGCCTTGACCGAAAACAGGAAGATTCCGCCATTCCACAGGAAGTTTCCGGCGGTCAGCATCTTTTGTGCCGTCGCGGCATCGGGTTTTTCCACGAACCGTTTAAGCTTGCGCGGTGTCGGCGAAAAATCACCCGCGCCCTCTGCCAGTTCCAGATAGCCATAGCCGGTTTCTGGCCGATCCGGGCGAATGCCGAATGTCACAAGATCACCGGCTTTACAGGCCGCCGTCCCGGCCGCAACCGCAGCGCGGAAGGCTTTGGAATCCGGCACAACATGATCGGAAGGCGCGACCAGCATCAGCGCCTCGGGGTCTTTTTGCGCCAGCCAAAGCGCGGCTGCCAGTACCGCCGGGGCCGTGTTGCGGCCTTCGGGTTCGATCAGAACGGCGGTGGGATCAACCCCGATTTCCGCCAGTTGTTCGGCCACGATAAACCGGAAATCGGAATTTGTCAGGACCACAGGCCGGGCGAAACCCTCGCCCGACAACCGGCGCGCCGAGGCCTGAAACAGGGTTTGTGTGCCCATCAGCCGCGCGAATTGTTTCGGATAGCTTTTGCGAGACAAAGGCCAAAGACGGGTGCCAGACCCGCCGCACAGGATTACCGGATAAATCATTAAAACGCCCTGCCCATTATTGTTGTATGCGTCATGTGCAAAGTTTACTGCACTTCGGCGGCGAGAAAAGCCGTAAAATCTGGCCAAAATACGGTCAAGCCCGCCAAAAACGCGAATTCCGGCCCAAACCGGCCATTGCACTTGCGCCTGTGCGTGGGTTTAGTACCGGGAATGGCGGCGCTCGACCGCCTTGAAGAACCGATCGGGGGGAAAATGTACGAATATGCAATCATCTGGGAATGGCTGGCCTTTGCGGTGCGCTGGGTCCATGTCATCACCGCCATTGCCTGGATCGGATCATCTTTTTACTTCATCGCGCTTGATCTTGGACTGCGCCAGCGCGAGGGCATGCCCAAGGGTGCGCATGGCGAGGAATGGCAGGTTCATGGCGGCGGGTTTTACCATGTCCAGAAATATCTGGTCGCGCCCGAGGCAATGCCCGACCATCTGACCTGGTTCAAATG
>JAURMY010000071.1 GCA_030830465.1 Alphaproteobacteria bacterium | reverse complement strand
GATATCGCCTTTGATTCGCTCAAGGAGGTCGGCCCCAAGGGCCATTTCTTTGGCATTGATCACACGCAGGAACGCTATGAAAAGGCGCTTTACAGCCCCTTCACCAGCGATTGGCGCAACTTTGAAGCCTGGGAACTGTCGGGTGGCGAATGGACCGCGCAACGGGCGCACCGCCATTTCAAGGACATCATGAACGAGTTTACCCCGCCGCCGATGGATATCGCGATCAAGGATGAGCTGATGGATTTCGTCGCCCGCCGCAAACGCGAAGGCGGCGCGCCGACGGATTTCTAGGGTGATCCGGGTTCTGAAACCCAGTGCCTTTGTCACCAGTCCCTGGAAGAACGGCGGCGGCATAACCCATGAAATCGCCAGATCCGGGGATAAGTCCGGCCTGATCTGGCGTCTCAGCATTGCCGAGGTCGCCAGCGACGGGCCGTTTTCCCGCTTTGAAGGCCTGTCGCGTATCCTGACCGTGATCGAAGGCGAGGGGCTGATTCTGCACAGTCCCGAACAGCCGATTGCCGCGCGACTGTTGGAACCGGTGGCCTTTTCCGGTGATCTGCCGATAGACAGCCGGATGATCAAAGGACCGATCCGCGATTTTAACGTGATCTATGATGCCTCGCGCGTTGCGGCGGCGGTTTTGATCCTGCGCGCAGGGGCGGGTGCGCATTCGTCCAAGCCGGGCACGGAAACCGCGGTCTTGGCGCATACTGGCGAAACCCTTGTCGGCGATCAGCCGCTGGCTGCAGGTTCTGTTGCCTTGCTGACAGCAACGTCCCCCGGCTTTGACGTGCATACCCGGTCCACCGCGATCGTGGTGACGTTTACGCCCCGCTGAAAACAATCGCCCCGGCGCTGGCGGGTTTCGCTTTTTGTTAACGGCTCTGTGTCTATGTGACGTCAGTTTGTTCGTTGCGTAAGGGGTCATTGATGCACGGATTGGTGAACCGGTCCATCCAGCGCTTTGTTCAAGACAGTTACGGGCCGGATGTCTGGTCGGAAATCTGTCGCGAGGCGGAACTGGGTTTTGACAGTTTTGAAGCGATGTTGCGCTATGAACCCGCTCAGACCGAGGCGGTTCTGGCCGCCGCCTGCCGCCGGTTGTCACGCCGCCGTGATTCCCTGCTGGAAGACCTGGGCACCTATATGGTGTCGCATCCCGATCTTGATCCGTTGCGACGGCTGTTGCGGTTCGGCGGCGACACATTCGAAGAGTTTTTGCATTCGCTGGATGAATTGCATGACCGCGCCAAACTGGCCCTGCCAGAGCTTGATTTTCCGCAACTGGAATTGCGGGAATATGCGCCAAATTCCTTCAGTCTGCTATATCGCTGGGGCCATCCCGGATTTGGCACGCTGGTGCTTGGCGTCGTGCGGGCCATGGCGGATGATTATGGCGCGCTTGTTGTGTTGCAGCACAGTTCCTCCCTGACCGACAGCGGTGACATTGACACTATTTCCATAAGCCTTCTGGATGCCCAGTTTTCCCATGGGCGGGAATTCAAACTGGGTGCGGCGGAATGAGCGGCGGTGGTCCGCATATCGGGGCTGCGCCGAAGCTTCCCAAAAACGGCCCGTCGCTGGGCATGGCGGCCTTGGACCAACTGATGCCGATGCATGTCTGGATTGGTCCGACGGGGCATATTCTGCGCGCCGGTCCGACCTTGAAAAAACTGCGGCCCGGCGTCACCATCGCCGGGCAACGGGTGACCGAGTTTCTGGAGTTTCGCCGTCCCCGTTCCGTGCAACGGCTGGGGGATTTGCTGGCCTGTCAGGGGCAGCGGATATCGGTTCAGTTTCGTGACGCCCCGCGCGTGGCCTTGAAGGGCCTTGTGGTGCCGCTGCCGCGCGGGCAGGGGGCGATCCTGAACCTGTCCCTGGGGATCTCCGTCACCGAAGTGGTGCGCGATTACGGCTTGAAAAGCAAAGACTTCGCGCCATCCGACCCGACCGTCGAAATGCTTTACCTGATCGAGGCGCAATCGGCGGTTCTGCAGGAATCCAAGCGGTTGAATGTCCGGCTTCAGGGCGCGCGCATTGCGGCCGAGGAACAGGCCTTTACCGATACATTGACCGGTTTGAAAAACCGCCGCGCGCTGGATCATATTCTTGCCCGTCTGGCAGCGGATAAGAGGCGCAAGAAATTCGGCCTGATGAATGTCGACCTGGACTACTTCAAGTCGGTGAATGACACCTTCGGCCACGCCGCCGGCGACCATGTTTTGCAGCAGGCCGCACGGATTTTCGTGCAGGAAACCCGGGCCGAAGACATCATCGCGCGCACCGGTGGTGATGAATTCGTGATTGTGCTGATGAATTGCGATGATCTGGTGAAACTGCAGCATATCGCGCAACGCATCATCGACAGGCTGGAAAAACCGATCCTGTTTGAAGGGGCTGAATGCCGGATCAGCGCCAGTATCGGCACCACCGTGTCCAGTTTTTACAAGAAACTGCAACCGCAGACGCTTTGCGGCGACGCCGATCTGGCGCTTTATCAGTCAAAAAACCACGGACGCGGGCGCGCGACCCTGTTCCATCCGGGGCCGGGGGGCTGAACGCAAATTGCCGCGCGCTCCAAACAAAATGGCTGCAACCGGGTGGCGCAAATCCAGAGGCCGCCCGGTTCAACCTTGGTTTTTTTGATCCCGGGTGTCGCAAGGCACCTGCGGCGGCAGGCACGGCCCGTTGACGCCCTGGGCAGCGCCCATTGTCAGGGGATCATCACCGCTTTGCGTTCAAAGGTCGCGCTGTCCGTGGTGCCGTCGTCATAAAGCAGTTCAATCGTGATTGTCTGGACGCTGCCAAGCGGCAAACTGGTGTAGGGCAGGCGTCCTTCTGCCTTCATGGCATTGGGGGCCGCTTCACCTTCATAGCAGGTTTCAAGCGTCCAAACCTGATCGGCGCTGTCGGAATTGACGCCATATTTCACCCCGTCCAGACCACAACGCCAGCTTTCGAGATGGGTGAAATAAATCAGATCGTGCCCGTCATATTCCCGCACCGCGATCCAGTTGGCCTTGGTGGCATTCAGGATGGGTTTGACTTCGGCTGCGGTCGTAAAGGCCGGCGCTGCCGAGGCCGATGCCAGAAGAATAAAGGCGAAAAACAGGGAAATCAGGCGCATGCGGCCCTCCGAATTTGCTGAAAACTGCGCCCATTATTGCGCAATTGGCGAAAAAAGCCACCTTGTTGATCGGGCCTTGTCGGATCCATAGGGGATCAGGCCGGTTCCTGTTGGGTAACGCAATGGATGCCGCCGCCGTTTTCATAGATCCGGTCCACGTCCAGCATCACGATTTTCCGGTCCGGATATAATTGCGAAAGCGTCGTTTCAGCCAACCGGTCAGAGGCCGGGTTGCCGAATTCCGGCGAATAGACCGCACCGTTGCCGACGTAATAATTCGCATAACCGGAAAAGAATTTCTCGTGTTGCGACCGCCAGCGGGTCGCATAGGGCAGTTCGACGATCTCAAACCGGCGCCCTTTTGCGTCGGTTTCCCGCTCCAATATCGCTTTTGAACCATCATATGCCTGCCCCCAGACACCGGTGTCGCCGGGCATGCCGCTCATCAGGATCACGCCGGGGCGAACAAAGCGGATCACGCCGTCGATATGGCCGTCGGTTTCTTCCTCTCCGCGCACGCCGGGCAGCCAGATCACCTTGTCGATGCCCAACAGGGCGGATAATTCCGCCTCAATTGCCGCGCGATCAAGGCCCGGATTCCGGTTGTCATTGACCCAGCAACTGTCGGTCAGCAAAAGCGTGCCTTCGCCATCGAATTCGACTCCGCCGCCTTCGCCGGTGATCTGGGCGATGATTGTCCGACAGCCCGCCGCCTGAGCGACCGAAGCCGCGACTTTTGCGTCATGGCCATGCGGGAACTTATCGCCCCAACCGTTAAAATTCAGTTGAACGGCAGCCTTTTCGCCCAAAGCGTTTCGCACAAAAACCGGCCCGCTGTCGCGCGCCCACATGTCATCGGTGCGCTTATCCAGCAGCGTCACCTTTGGCCCGCAACAGGCGCGCGCCGTCGGATGAAGTCGGGCCTCGGCCAGCATTGTCACCGGTTCGTTTTCAGCAATGGCCGCGGCAAGCCAGCCGATGGTTTGTTGAACGCTGTCATAATAGGCCGGCGATTTATGATAGATTGCGGCGGTCGACGGCCAGCACATCCAGGTTCGGGCGTGGGGCGCGTCCTCGGCCGGGGCAATGAAACGGTGCGGTGTTTTGGTCATCGGTCTGGCCTTTGGATATGGACCGGCCGATGCTAGCAGATCGGGCAAGGGGATCAATCCCGCAGGATCCTTGCGGTTTCTGGCGCTAGGCCTGCATTTTCCGCCTGTCCGGGCTTACCGTGCCAGTCTTATCGCGGTATCATCCCGCGGCAGGCAGGCAGGGAGTCAACCCGGAAATGGCAGAGCGGTTCAATATTTTTGCCATCGCGCAGGGCGGGCGGCTGCAATATGAGGCAGTCCTATTTGCGGCGTCTTTGCGCCAGACCAACCCTGAGCTCAACGCAAAACTTTATATTGGCGAGCCGCAGCCGGGGCCAAACTGGCAGGGCAATCCCCGCATCAACAATCCCGAAGTGCGCGATTTGCTGGAGGCATTTGGGGCGGAAATCGTCCCGTTTGAAAGCCGGCATTTCGGTTCGTCCTATCCCTATGGCAACAAGATCGAAGGGCTGCGGGCCTTGCCAAAGGGCGAGCCTTTTGTGTTTTTTGACACCGATACCCTGTTTCTGGACGATCTCGGAAAGGTGCCGTTTGACTTTGACCGCCCGACGGCGTCGATGAAACGCGAGGGCACCTGGCCTGAAATCGAGCTTTACGGCCCCGGATATACGGCCACGTGGAAATCGCTTTATGACCGCTTCGGGCTGGATTTTGAAAGCTCGCTTGACCCGGAACAGCCGGATGAACATTGGGAGCGCTATCTTTATTTCAACGCCGGGTTCTTCTTTTATAAATGCCCCGAGGCTTTCGGTCGGCTGTTCACCCAATACGCGCTGGAAGTGCGGGACAATCCGCCGGAGGAACTGATCTGTCAGTCACTGGATCCCTGGCTTGATCAGGTGGTATTGCCGCTGGTCATCCACAAATTGGGCGGTGGCCGGCAGACGCTGCCCGAAGGGCTGCTGGATGGTTCGGTCAGTTGCCACTGGCGGGTCTTGCCGCTGCTATACGCGCGGGAAAGCGACCGGGTG
>JAURMY010000002.1 GCA_030830465.1 Alphaproteobacteria bacterium | reverse complement strand
CACCGCCACGGTGCGCCGGGCCCTGTTCAAGGCGGATGTCGATTTGCGCCCCGTCTACGAAAAGCTGACCAAACCGGCGCTGGTGATCCACGGCGTGGAAGACGCGGTTGTTGCCCCGCTGACCGGCATCACCGCTTCAGAGACCATTCCCGGCGCTGATCTGATCCTTTATGAAAACACCGGACATATGCCGTTTCTGGAACAGCCTGACCGGTTCAATCAAGACTTGATAGATTTTGCGAACCTCACCTTTGGAGCCGCCGCATGACCGCCCTACCCCAGACCACCCAGCGCAAACTGGGCCTTGTGATTGACCTTGACACCTGCGTCGGTTGCCATGCCTGCGTGATCAACTGCAAGGAATGGAACACTTCGAACTACGGCGCGCCCCTCAGCGATATGGACGCCTACGGGGCCGAGCCGATGGGCACGTTCCTGAACCGCATTCACACCTTTGAGGCGAAAAAGCCGGGCTGCAATTCGCAAACCGTGCATTTCCCCAAATCCTGCCTGCATTGCGAGGATGCGCCCTGTGTCACCGTCTGCCCGACCGGCGCCAGCTATAAACGGGTTGAGGACGGTATCGTTCTGGTGAACGAGGACAATTGCATCGGCTGTGGCCTGTGTGCCTGGGCCTGCCCTTATGGCGCGCGGGAACTGGACAAGGCCGAGGGGGTGATGAAGAAATGCACCCTGTGTGTTGACCGGATTTACAACGAAAATATCCCCGAGATCGACCGCACCCCGGCCTGCGTACGCACCTGCCCGGCGGGCGCGCGGCATTTCGGCGATTTCGCTGATCCCGAAAGCAATGTGTCCAGGTTGACCGCCGAACGCGGCGGCATGGACCTGATGCCCGAACAGGGCACCAAACCGGTCAACAAATACCTGCCGCCGCGCCCGAAACAGGACATCGGCGGGGAAAGCAAGATCGACATTCTGGCCCCCTACCTGACCCCGATCAAAGAAGAAGCCGCCGGCTTTTTGGGCTGGCTTGACAAAGCTCTGGAGAAACTCTGATGCATCCCGCACCCTCTGTCATCATCTTCACGTCGCTGTCGGGCCTTGGCTTTGGCCTGATGTTTTTCCTTGGTTTCGGCATGCCGGACGTGTCGGGCTGGCTGGCCTTTGCGTGTTTCTTTATCGCCTATGCGCTGGCGGTGGGCGGCCTTTTGGCCTCGACCCTGCATCTGGGAAATCCGCAACGGGCGATGAAAGCCTTCAGCCAGTGGCGCACAAGCTGGCTGAGCCGCGAAGGTGTTTTCGCGGTTATCAGCCTTCTGGTCATGGCGGTCTATGCCATTGGTTTGATTTTCTTTTCGACCAATTTGCAGGTGGTGGGCTGGATCGGCGCAATCCTGTCGATTGTCACCGTCTTTACCACATCCAAGATCTACAATCAGTTGAAAACCGTGCCGCGCTGGAACATGCCGCTGACACCGGTTCTATTTTTGACCTATGCGCTGGCGGGCGGGGCCTTGTTGTCAGGTCAGATTACGGCGGCGGCGGTTCTGCTTCTGGTGTTGACCGCGTTGCAACTGGCCGCCTGGCAAATGGGCGACAAAGCCTTCAAAGCTGCCGGGCACACGATTGAAACCGCCACGGGCCTTGGCCATCTGGGCAAAGTCCGGCTGTTGGAAAGCCCGCATTCCAGCCCGAACTATCTGATGAAAGAGATGGTCCATGTGGTCGGGCGCAAGCACAGCCAGAAACTGCGGGTGATTTCCGGGCTGACCCTGGGCCTGATCCCCGCCGCGATCCTGTTGATGCTGCCGTTCAGCCATGGTCTGGCGGCAATTGCGGTGGCGTCGCACCTGATCGGCCTGTTCACCGCCCGCTGGCTGTTCTTTGCTGAGGCCGAACATGTGGTCGGGCTATATTACGACAAACGCTGACAGGGCCTTTGGCGCAGATGCCTCCGGCGGGAGTATTTGCGCCAAAAAGAAATCCAAAGCGTTTTGCGTTAAACGTGAATCACCAGACGCTGCTTGAAATCAAAGATTTCAACGCGTTAGGTGATGCAATTTGCCCCGGGTAAAACGCAATTCTCTTTAGTGGAAAAAAACCAGCACCAGAATGCTGAGTGCGACCAGCGAAACCCCGGTCAGTTCGCGGCCGGAACTGCGTTCCTTGAAGATGAAATATGACGCCAGAAAGGTGAAAACCAGCTCGATCTGGCCGACCGCCTTGACATAGGCCGCGTTTTCCAGCGTGAACGCCATGAACCAGCCAAGCGAGCCCAGAACCCCGGTCAGCCCGACCAGCGCCGTCACCCGCCAGGCGCGCATCACCGCAGCCAGTTGACCGGGTTCACGGAAATGCAGCCACACAGCCATGATGACCGTCTGAAACAGCGTGACAAAGGCCAGCGTGGTTGCCGCGCGGATCAGGTAATCACCATCCGACAGCGCCAGTGAAGCGCCGCGATAGCCGGTCGCCGACACGCCGAACAACGCCCCGGACAACAACCCGAAACCCGAGGCCTTGTTGAAAATCCGGGCCTGCCATTTCAGTTTCACATCGGTCTTCGGCGGGTCCGACAGCAGGATCACCCCAACCAGACCAACCGCAATGGCAATCAGCCCCCAGGCGGACACCATATCGCCCAAAACGATCAGCGCGATGATCGCGGTCTGGATGGTTTCCGTTTTCTTGAGCGCGATACCGACGGTGAAGTTCCGCTCGCCAAACAGGATCACCACGCAGACCGTCGCCAGAATTTGCGAAACTCCCCCCGCAACCGCCAAGGCAAAGAACCGTGGGTTGGCCTCGGGCAGGTCGCGCCAGCCGCTGCTCACCAGCGCCCAGACCAGCAAGGCCGCCAGAGGGGCGGCAAAAACAAAGCGCGAAAAGGTTGCCCCGCCTGTGGACAGCTTGGTGGCCTTCAGGTGTTTTTGCAGCATGAACCGCAGGTTCTGCATGAAGGCGGCAAAGATCGAAATGAAAATCCAGAGTTCCATGGCGCGATCATTGGCACGCCGCTCACATTTAGTCGAGTAGAAGTGAAACTCATTTCATCCGTTTGCGTATATTAAATATCAGCCATCAAACGGAGACCATCATGCAGACCCGCCGCAGCTTTTTAACCACCAGTGCCCTGTTCGCCGGGCTGACCGCCCTGACCCCCACCCGCAGCTTTGCCGCCTTTGAAATTGAAAAGACCGACGCCGAATGGAAGGCGCTGTTGACGCCGGCGCAGTTTGAAATCCTGCGCAATGAAGGCACCGAGAAGCCCTTTTCCAACAGCCTTTTGGGCGAACATTCCGATCTGTTGAAGGAAAGCCGCGCCGGCACCTATAATTGCGCGGCCTGTGACCTGCCGGTCTATCCGTCAAACACCAAGTTTGACAGCGGCACCGGCTGGCCCAGTTTTTGGGACGCGATCCCCGGCGCGATTGGCACCAAACAGGACAACACCCTGTTCACCACCCGCATCGAATCCCATTGCCGCCGCTGCGGCGGGCATTTCGGCCATATCTTCGCCGATGGTCCAAAGCCCACCGGCATGCGGCATTGCCTGAACGGATTGGCCCTGACCTTCAGCCCGGCCTAGGGGCCGGGGCGCAACGGGTGCGGCACCGGGTCTTTGGCCTTTAAAAGGTATTTGCGAAAGACTGTGCGGTAACTCGGGTAGACGTAATTGCCGTTGCGCAGCAGTACCGCCTGCCGGTCGTTTTGATAAAGTCGCGGCAAGCGGTACCAGGCCACACCGGGATGGGCGTGGTGCACCGCGTGGAAATTGTTGTTGAGGAACAGAAAGGCCAGCAGGCCGCGGTCTTCGATCACAACTGAACGCCCGGTTTCTGACTCGTTCGCCCGGTGCTCAAGGAAAGTGCGGATCTTCAACAGGCCAAAGCCAAGATAGGCGGCGGCGAAATAAGCCCAAAGTGGCATCGTTGCGGTGGCTTGCAGCCACCAGATCACGGGCACGATCCCCAGAACATGCAGCGACCAGCACAGGATGATTTT
>JAURMY010000070.1 GCA_030830465.1 Alphaproteobacteria bacterium | reverse complement strand
ATCGTCTTGCCCAGATCAAGTGTCGTCATCTGCCCGTCCCGCACCACCTGCCGGCCCTCAACGAACAGATCGCGCACCTTTTGCGGCCCGCATAAAACAAGGGCGGCAACAGGGTCCCAGGCCCCGGCATTGGCCAAACCGGACATATCCCAGATCGCGATATCCGCGCGTTTGCCCGGCGCGATTGACCCGCAATCGTCCCGGCCCAACACCTGCGCGCCGCCCAGCGTGGCGATCTCCAGCGTTTCACGCGCCGACATGGCATCGGCCCCGTTGGCGACCCTCTGCAACAACAAAGCCATGCGCGCCTCGGCGATCAGATTGCCGCTGTCATTGCTGGCGGATCCATCCACCCCAAGCCCCACCCTGACGCCCGCATCGCGCATCCGGCGCACCGGCGCAATGCCGGAACCCAGCCGGCAGTTGGAACAGGGGCAATGCGCAACCCCGGTCCGGCTGCGGGCAAACAGATCGGTCTCCCCCCGGTCCAGTTTCACGCAATGGGCGTGCCAGACATCCGGCCCGGTCCAGCCCAGATCCTCGGCATATTGCCCCGGACGGCAGCCGAATTTTTCCAGCGAATAGGCGACATCCTCGTCGTTTTCGGCCAGATGCGTGTGCAGCATAACCCCCTTGTCCCGCGCCAGAACCGCCGTATCCCGCATCAACTCGCGGCTGACGGAAAACGGCGAACAGGGCGCCAGCCCGACCCGCACCATCGCGCCTGCAGCCCTCTCATGGAACCGATCCACCACCCGGATCGAATCCTTCAGAATATCCTCTTCGCGCTCCACCAGACTGTCGGGCGGCAAACCGCCATCGCTTTCGCCGATTGACATGGCCCCGCGCGTGGCATGAAACCGCAACCCCACCGACCGGGCGGCCTCAATCGTATCCTCAAGCCGGACACCGTTCGGATAGAGATACAAATGATCCGACGACAGACTGCACCCCGACAGGGCCATCTCCGCCAGCCCAACCTGGGCTGACACAAACATCTCTTCCGGGCCCATCCGCGCCCAGATCGGATAAAGCGTCTTCAGCCAGCCGAACAACAACGCATCCTGCCCGCCCGGCACCGCGCGGGTCAGGGTCTGATAAAGATGGTGATGGGTGTTCACCAGCCCCGGCGTCACCACACAGCCCGCAGCCTGCACCACCTCGCCTGCCGGTCCAAGTCCGTGCCCGACACCCTTGATCACACCGTTTTCAATCAGAATATCGGCCCCGGCCAGTTCCCGGCGCGCCCCATCCATCGTGACAACGATATCAGCGGACTTGATCAACACAGATGCCATGCTTTTCCCCTCGCTGCCCCGGCGCATCTTTGTTCCACAAATACTCCGGGGGGTCGAGGGGGGCAGCGCCCCCCCGCCTTCGCGCGGCCTCAGCCGCGCAACCGTTCGCCCCTGGGATCAAAGGCGGGCTCGGCCAGAACCACGCCTTTGTGCGACCGCCCCAGAACGGCCACATCCACGACGGTTCCCGGCGCCGCAAAGGCTGTTTTCACAAAAGCCAGCGCCAACGACTTTTCGACGGTAAAGCCATAGGCCCCCGAGGACACCCGCCCGATCGGGGTGCCATCCGTGGCGAAAATCGGCTCGCCGCCGACCGCGTCAGCCTCTTCAGCCGCAACCTCGATCATCACCAGTTTTTCACGCGGCGCCTTGTCTTTCAGCGCGCTATAGGCGGATTTTCCCAGAAATTCCGCCTTGTCCATCTTGATCAGACGGTCCAGACCCACTTCCTGCGGCCAGTATTCCGGCGAATATTCCCGCCCCCAGGATCCATAGCCCTTTTCGACCCGCAGGCTCAGCAAGGCCCGGCCGCCGACCGGGCGCACACCCAGATCACGCCCGGCTTCCAGTAGCGCATCATAGAGCTTCAGTTGATCCGCCTCGTCGACATATAACTCCCAACCCAGATCGCCTGTAAAAGACACCCTTATGGCCACCGCGTCGATGCCCGCCACGGTGATCCGGTTTGAACGCATGAATTTCCAGGCCTCGTTTGACAGATCGGCCTGGGTCAGCCGCGCCAGCAGTTCGCGCGATTTCGGACCGGCAACGTTAAATCCGGCCATCGCCTCGGTCCGGCTTGCAAACGACACCGTGTCCGGGCGCGCCACCGCGTTGAAATAGCGTTGGTGATAGCGTTCCGCCATGCCCGAGCCGACCATGAAATAGTGATCGTCCCCCAGCATGGTGATGGTGAAATCCCCGGCGATGCCGCCGCGCACGCCGATCAGTGGCGTCAGGCAGGACCGCCCCACCTCGGTCGGGACCTTGTTGGCCACGATCCGGTCCAGCCAGTCGCGCGCACCGGCCCCCTTGATTTCATATTTACCGAAGTTTGACACGTCGATCACGCCGACGCCCGCGCGCAAGGCGGCACATTCGGCACGCACCGGCTCAAACCAGTTCTGCCGGGTAAAGCCATAGGTCTCGACCGCCGGGGTGCCCTTTGGCGCGTACCACAAAGGATGTTCCCAGCCATAGTTCAGGCCAAAGACCGCCCCCAGTTCCTT
>JAURMY010000069.1 GCA_030830465.1 Alphaproteobacteria bacterium | reverse complement strand
CGGCCTTGAAGGGCTTGATCTGGCCAAGGATGTGACCTGTGCGCAATCCTATCGCTGGGATGAAATGCGTTGGGCCTGGCCCGAGGGTTTTGCCCGCCGCACCACGCCCGGCCGGCGGGTTGTGGCCATCGATTACGGCGCGAAACGCAATATTCTGCGCTGTTTGGCATCGGCAGGCTGCGACGTGACCGTTCTGCCCGCCACGGCAACGGCGGAAGAGGTGTTGGCCCATAACCCCGAAGGTCTGTTCCTGTCCAACGGTCCCGGCGACCCTGCCGCGACGGGGGTTTATGCCGTGCCGATGATCCGCACCATTCTGGACAAGACCAATCTGCCGATCTTTGGCATTTGCCTTGGCCACCAGATGCTGGCGCTGGCGCTGGGGGGCAAGACCCTGAAGATGAACCACGGCCATCATGGCGCCAACCATCCGGTCAAGGAAATCGAGACCGGCAAAGTGGAAATCACCTCGATGAACCACGGCTTTGCGGTCGATGCCGAAAGCCTGCCGGACGGGGTGATCGAAACCCATATTTCGCTGTTTGACGGCTCCAACTGCGGTATCCGCCTGAAAGACCGTCCGGTCTTCTCGGTCCAGCAGCATCCCGAGGCCAGTCCGGGGCCGCAGGACAGCTATTATCTGTTCCAACGCTTTGTTTCTAATATGGAAACTGACTTTTTACAGTCGTAAATCTTAGGATTGCATTAACCATTCTTACCCAGACCTTCGCGTATCCAGCGCGGAGATCCGAAGGAAAATGGGCAGTGAAGATGTTTTTGAGCCTGAAACATTACCGCACATTCCGGGCGACCCGCCGGGCCGGGAATTTGGTTCAACCCGCACCGAAACCGGCGCACCAAAACCCAATCGCAAAGCCCCTGAACTTTCGCAAAACAGTCGCCCGGATTCCGGGCTAAAGTCCTTTTCCGCCACCGATATTGCCGCAATCGATCTTGCAAATCAGGCCTGTGATCCGTCGCTTCTCTATTTGATTGCACCGGAATATTGCCTTCGCCACGGCATCCTGCCCTGGCGCAGAATAGGCAATATGACGATCATAGCCGCCGCCGATCCGGCGGAATTTAGACAAATTCAACCGGAATTGACGGCCATTTTCGGGCCGGTTTTTTCCGCCTATGTCCCGATCACGGATATTCACACCTGTCTTTCCAGGATGCGCTCCAGCTATTTTTCGGAACGTGCGAATTTGGTTTGCCCCGAAGAATTCAGTTGCCGCGCCTGGCTTGGAAAGGCAAAGGGGCAGCGGGTTGTTACCACCCTGTGCATTTTGGCGATGCTGTCGCTGACCTTCCCGGCGACGGTTCTGCATGTGATCGTCCTTTGGGTGTTTTTGAATTTGGTCGCCACCACGTTTCTGCGGCTGACCGCCCTTTTGACACAGATGTCAAAATCATCGACCGGCACGGGCGCTGACGCACAGCAATTTTCACCGCTGGTGCCGGATACCGACTTGCCGCTGGTCAGCATGATCGTTCCGTTGTTTCGCGAAGAGGCCATCCTGCCCGCCCTGATCGACCGCCTGAAAACCACCGATTACCCCAAGGACCGGCTGGAGGTTTGCCTGGTGCTGGAAAGCAATGATCACTATACCCGCGCGGCCCTGCGAAACATCGCCTTGCCGGACTGGATGCGGGTGCTGATCGTGCCGCGCTCAACCCTGCAAACCAAACCCAGGGCGATGAATTACGCGCTGAACTTCTGTCGCGGTGCCTATATCGGGATCTACGACGCAGAAGATGCCCCCGAAGCCGACCAAATTCGCCGGATCATTGCGCATTTTAAGACCGCCGGGCCAAATGTGGCCTGCGTGCAGGGCTATCTTGATTACTACAACGCCCGGCAAAACTGGCTGACCCGGTGTTTCACCATCGAATATGCCCTGTGGTTTCGCGTGGTGTTGCACGGCGTTGACAATCTGGGGTTGCCTGTACCGCTGGGCGGCACGACCGTTTTCTTTCGCCGTGACGCGCTGGATGCGATCGGCGCCTGGGATGCGCATAACGTCACCGAAGATGCCGATCTGGGCTTTCGGCTGGCGCGGCTGGGTTATCGGTGTGATTTCGTGCCGACCAGCACCTATGAAGAGGCCAGCGCCACCCTGAAAACGTGGATCCGGCAACGCTCGCGCTGGTTGAAGGGCTATGCGATCACCTGGGGCACCCATATGCGCAACCCGGTCCGCCTGTGGCGCGATCTGGGGCCGGCGGGGTTTTTCGCCTTTCAGGTTTTGTTGTTGGGCACGGTCACGACCTTTCTTCTGGCCCCGATGATCTGGTCCCTGTGGCTGGTCATGTTGGGCGGCAGCCCGCCGTTTTACGGCCTGATCGCCCCCTGGATCTGGCAAACTCTGGCGGTCGCCTTTGCCGTATCCGAACTGGTGTTGACCACGTTGGGATTTTACGCGGTTTCGGGCAAGGCCCACCGCCATCTGATCTTTTATGTGCCCACCATGATCCTCTATTGGCCGATTGGCACGCTGGCGGTGTTCAAAGGCATATATGAACTGGTCCGCTCACCATTTTACTGGGACAAAACCCAGCACGGGCAGCATCAGAACCCCGCAACCACCCCGGATTAGCGTTTGGAGCCAAGCGCCTTGGCCGACACTTCACCCGCATCAATTTTCAGACGCGTTTCAAAGGCAAAGGACAGATGCGCCTTCAGGGCGTTGGCCGCGGCATCGCCGTTTCCGGCCTCGATCGCCTGCACAATGGCGCGGTGTTCTTCCAGCGCCATCACCCCGCGTCCGTCTGCCGCCAGCGAGGTTGTCGCCAGCAGGGCCATGGACCGGTGCACCAGACCCAACTGATCAATCAAATAGCGGTTGTGGCTGGCCAGATGGATTTGCTTGTGAAACCGCCGATTGGCGCGGCTGAGCTTGCCCGGCTCCTCTACCAGCGACATATCGTGTTCGACCATCCCGTACAAAACCCGCACCTCTTCCGGGCTGGCATGTTGTGCCGCCAAGCGTGCCGCCAGCCCTTCAAGCTCGGCCCGCACGACATAGAGTTCCGCCAGTTGATTGTGATCCAGTGACGCCACGATCAGGCTGCGCCCGGTGCGGGTCAGCATCGACTGGGTTTCCAGGCGCTGCAACGCCTCGCGGATCGGAGTCCGGGAAACGCCGAACCTTTCGGCAAGCTCGCTTTCCACCAAACGGTCGCCGGGCCCGTAAATGCCGGTGTCGATCGCATCCAGGATCAGATCATAAGCGTCTTTTTGTGTCGGCTTGGCGATGGACATAGGCAACCCCGTATACAATCGTCGACAAGCTACTGTTTATCGCGTCCCGCAATCAAGTGATTGCAACTGCGTCAACTCCGCCCTAGCTAGG
>JAURMY010000068.1 GCA_030830465.1 Alphaproteobacteria bacterium | reverse complement strand
GCTCGACGCAATCACCCCCAGCGCAATCGCGCCCACCGCCCCGATCGCACACGCAGCGGGCCTGACCGCCTCCCGACCCGCAACCATGCCCCCCGCCGCCCCCAACTTCGCGTCCTTGCCGCGCAGCACCCCTTCGATCAGCGACCAGGCCAGAATTGCGCCCGCCGTTGCCGTACAGGTGTTGATCATCGCCAGCGCCGCGCCGCCATTGGCCTCAAGGTTGGACCCGGCGTTAAAGCCAAACCAACCCACCCACAGGATCGAGGCACCGACCATTGTCAGGGTCATGGAATGCGGTGCCATCATATCCTTGCCAAGGCCGACCCGCTTGCCCACCAGCAGACTGCCGATCAGCGCGGCGATACCGGCATTGATATGCACAACCGTCCCCCCGGCGAAATCAAGCGCGCCCATGTTGAAGATCAACCCGGCCCCGTCCCAGACCATATGGGCGATCGGGAAATAGACCAGCGTTACCCACAACAGCACAAAGGCCAGCAGCGCCTTGAACTTGATCCGCTCGGCAAAGGCACCGATGATCAGCGCCGGAGTGATCGCGGCAAAGGTCATCTGAAACACGATGAACACATATTCCGGGATCACAAAACCCGCCGAGAAGGTTGCCGCCATGCTGTCCGGCGTAACCCCGGCCAGAAACAGCTTGCCCAACCCGCCCCAATAGGCGCTGGTGCCGCCGCCAAAGGCGAAGGAATAGCCATAGACCACCCATACAACCATCACCAGGGCGGTGATCATTGTGGTCTGCATCAGAACCGACAGCATGTTTTTGGTGCGCACCAGCCCGCCGTAAAACAGCGCCAGACCCGGCAGGATCATGAACAGGACCAGCAGGCTGGAAACCAGCATCCAGGCCACGTCGCCCTTGTCCATCACCGGTTCCGCATCCTGGGCCAGGGCCGGCAGGGCAGACAGCGCTGACGCCGCAAGCGCCAGTATCACAGAATTTTTCATCACTTTTTCCTTTTCAGCAAACATGTTCACAGCGCCTCCTCGCCGGTTTCACCGGTGCGCACACGCAGGGCGGATTCGACATTCAGCACGAAAATCTTCCCGTCGCCGATCTTGTCGGTCCGGGCGGTCTTGCTGATGGTTTCAACCGCCGTATCGGCCAAAGCGTCGGGGACGACGATTTCAAGCCGGACCTTGGGGACAAAATTCACCGCATATTCGGCACCGCGATAAATTTCGGTATGACCTGACTGTGCGCCAAAGCCCTTGATCTCGGTGACCATCATGCCGCGTATGCCGGCGGTGGTCAGGGCTTCACGCACTTCCTCCAATTTGAAGGGTTTTATGGCTGCTATGATGAGTTTCACGTCTCTTTCCTTATTCAGGCTGGCACGGCATGGCTTGCGTCAGCGGCGTTGCATTGCCTCCAAAACGGGCGGAAATCCCGCCTTGGGCAAGGAAACACCCGGTGTATTCAGCCCGAAAACCCGAAATCTTGCACAAAATTTGCACAAACAGACCTTTGTGATCAAAAAATAGGCAGGAGACATTTCCGCTATTACGCGACTCGCCCTCTACATTCGGCAAAAGACCGGTTATATTGGCGAAAAGAATTCTGGCAGGCAGTCGCGGATGACCAATTCATGCAACAAACGAAAACCTCTTGTTGCGCCCAAACGCAGCTTTCCGGACGAAACCGCGAAGCCGGCCAAAGCAAAACCCAACCCCAAATCCGGCGGTAAATCCCGGCGCAAGGCCCCGGTCGCGCGGGCGCGCAAACCCAGGCGGAATATCTTTGTCGCGCTGATCCTGTGGTTGTTCCGGCTGGTCTTCCGCCTGTTCTGGTGGACCGGAATCCGCGTCGCCGGTGTGGTTTTTCTGATTCTTGGCGGCAGTACGCTTTTTTATTACGCGCAACTGCCGCCGGCGATCGAACAGGTTGATGGGCGTGTGCGCGGGTCGGTGACCATGCTGGATGACGTGGGCAATGTATTTGCCTGGCGGGGCGAGCAATTCGGCGGCGTCATCCGCGCAAACACCGTTTCGCCCTACCTGAAAGAAGCCGTCGTCGCGACCGAGGACAAACGGTTCTACAGCCATTTCGGGATCAGCCCGCGCGGCATCGCCAGCGCCATCGCGATCAACCTGCGCGAAGGGCGCGGCCCGCTTTCCGGGCATGGCGGGTCCACCATCACCCAGCAAGTGGCGAAAATCCTGTGTCTTGGCAACAGTTACGGCGCGAATTCAGGCATGACCGAATCCGAGTTTGAGCAGGATTGCCGGCAGCCGTCCAAATGGCGGAAACTGAAAGAAGTGCCCTTCGCCTTTGCGATGGAGTTGAAATACACCAAAGACGAAATCCTGATGATTTATTTGAACCGGGCCTATCTGGGTGCCGGGGCACAGGGATTTGAAGCGGCCAGCGAGCGGTATTTCGGCAAATCCGCCAGCGCCGTAAATCCGGCCGAGGCGGCGATGCTGGCCGGGTTGCTGACCGCGCCGTCGCGTCTGGCGCCCACCAACAATCTGCAACGCTCGCAGGACCGCGCCAGTGTCATTATCGGGCTGATGCAGGAACAGGGCTATCTGACCAAGGCCGAGGCGGACAATGCCCGCGCCCATCCCGCCGAATTGTCCGAGGCCGCCGCCGCCCTGGCTGGCGGGTATTTTGCCGACTGGGTGATGGAAACCGGCCCGTCTTTCCTGACCAAAACCACAACCGAGGATGTGCTGATCAAAACGACCTTTGACGCCCGCATCCAAAAGGCCGCCGAAGAGGCCATGGCCAAAGTGTTTGATTCCAAGGTCAAGGCGGGGTCCAAGGCGCAGGCGGCGATTGTCGTCATGTCGGCGGACGGCGCGGTGCGGGCCAT
>JAURMY010000067.1 GCA_030830465.1 Alphaproteobacteria bacterium | reverse complement strand
GCGCGAGGCGATCCGCCGCCTGACGGCTGAGGGCGCGTTGAAGTTCAAGGACAACCGGCGTGTGTCGGTTCCGGTCCTGGATCCCGCGCGGTTCAACGAACTTGCCTTCGCCCGCCTCGCGGTTGAACCTCAACTGGCTGAAATGGCAGCGCAAAAAATCGACAAGGCGGGGATATCCGCCCTTGGGCGCATTGACGACCGCGTGGATGATGCGATCCGAACCGGTGATGTGCACGGCTATATGCAGGCCAACTATATGTTCCATTTCACCCTTTACGGCCATGCCGAATCGCATGTGTTACTTCCGATTGCCCAGTCGCTTTGGCTGCGATACGGCCCGCTTTCGCGCATCATTTGCGGCCGGTACGGCACCTCGAACCTGAAGGACAGGCATGAAGAGGCCCTTGCGTTATTGGCGGCCGGCGACGCAAAAGGCGTGGCAGAAGCCATCCGAAATGACATCCGCGACGGGTTTGACATCGTTCACGCCAGCTTCGAAGACTCTGCAATTTGATCAAATTGCATTGACGCCAAAATAAATGATCATATTATGTCACCAACCCCGAAATTCCGCCCTCTAGGTTAAGGACTCTCGCCATGGCCAATTTGCTGAACCATATGCCCACCGCCGAATTGCAGGCACTGGATGCCGCGCATCACATGCACCCGTTCACGGACGGCGACGCCCTGAACAAAAAGGGGGCACGGATCATCACCCGCGCCAAGGGCAGCACGATCTTTGACAGCGACGGCAAGGAAATTCTGGACGGCATGGCCGGTCTGTGGTGCGTGAATATCGGCTATGGCCGCGAGGAAATGGGCAAGGTCGCCGCCGAGCAGATGACCCAGCTGGCGTTTTACAACACGTTTTTCCAAACCTCGCATCCGCCGGTGATCGCGCTGTCGCAGCGTATTGCCCAGTTGGCGCCGGGCAATCTTAACCATGTTTTTTATGCGATGGGCGGCTCGGACGCGAACGACACCAATATCCGCATGGTGCGCCACTACTGGGCGGCCATGGGTAAACCGTCGAAAAAGACGATCATTTCCCGGCACAACGCCTATCACGGCTCGACCATGGGCGGGGGCAGCCTTGGCGGCATGTCGGGCATTCATGCGCAGGGCGGCCTGCCGATCCCGGACATCACCCATATCGACCAGCCCTATTGGTGGGCCGAAGGCGGCGACCTGACGCCCGAGGAATTCGGCCTGAAGTGCGCCCGTGCGCTGGAAGCGGAAATCCTGCGTCTGGGAGAGGAAAATGTCGCCGCCTTCATTGGCGAACCGGTGCAAGGCGCGGGCGCGGTCATCGTGCCCCCCGCAACCTATTGGCCCGAGATTCAGCGCATCTGTGACAAATACGAAATCCTGCTGATCGCGGATGAGGTCATCACCGGCTTTGGCCGCACCGGCAACTGGTTCGGCTCCACCACGTTTGGCATCCGCCCGGATATCATCACCGTCGCCAAAGGGATGAGCTCGGGCTACATTCCGATCGGCGGTTCGATTGTGGCGGACCATGTGGCCGAAGTGATCAACGGCGCTGATGAGTTTGCCCACGGCTATACCTATTCCGGGCATCCCGTGGCCTGTGCTGTGGCGCTGGAAAACCTGCGCATTCTGGACGAAGAAGGCATCGTCGCCCGGGCCGGGTCTGAAACCGGCCCCTATCTTCAGGAACGCTGGGCAACGCTGAAAGACCACCCGCTGGTGGGGGAAACCCGTGGCGTTGGCATGATGGCCGGGCTGGAACTGACCCCGAACAAGGAAACCCGCGCCGCTTTCGCCGCCGAACAGGGGACGGTTGGACTGATCTGCCGCGAAAACTGCTTCAAGAACGGTCTGGTGATGCGCCATGTCCGCGACGGCATGATTATCGCGCCGCCGCTGGTCATGACCAAGGCGGAAATCGACACGCTGATCGCCCGCGCGACGCTGGCCCTGGACGCCACCTTGAAAACCATCAAGGCAGAGGGGCTTTACAAAGCCAAGTGATCCCATGGATATCCTGACGGTCAACGATCAGCCGGGCAAATATCCCGCGTCTTACTACGCGGCGACGGCCCGGCAAATACAGCCCCTGACAACGGCGACGGGTGAAATCACCTGCGATGTCTGTATCATCGGCGGCGGTTTCACCGGTCTGTCCGCAGCGCTGCATCTTGCCGAAAAGGGCGTTGATGTTGTGCTGTTGGAGGCGCACCGGGTTGGCTGGGGGGCTTCCGGGCGCAACGGCGGGCAGGTCGGCACCGGCCAGCGGCTCGATCAGGACGCCTTGGAAAAAATGGTCGGCATGACCCGCGCCCGCGCCCTCTGGGATCTGTCGCTGGACAGTGTCGATCTGGTGAAATCGCTGATCAAAACCCACAAGATCGACTGTGATTTTGTGCCCGGTGTGATCCATGCCGATCACCGCGCGCGCTTTGTGCCTGACAGCATGGCCTATGCGGAAAAGCTGCAAAAGACTTATGGCTATGACAAGATCAGGGGTCTGGACCGGGCCGAAATCCGCGAATTGGTCGGCTCGCAGGATTACCATGGCGGCACGCTGGATATGGGTGCCGGTCATCTGCATCCGCTGAATTATGCGCTGGGACTGGCCCGCGCGGCGCAAAACGCCGGCGCGCGGATTTTTGAAAACAGCCGGGTCACAACCCTGACCGAGGGCAGCCCGGCCCGCGTGGAAACCGACCTTGCCCGCGTGAAAGCAGGCCATGTGATCGTTGCCGCAAACGGGTATCTGGGCGGCCTGCACCCGGCGCTGGCACGGCGCATGATGCCGATCAACAACTTCATCATCGCGACCGAACCTTTGGATGAAGCCACGGCCAAGGGCCTGATCCGCGACAATCACGCCGTGGCCGACAGCCGTTTCGTCATCAACTATTTCCGCCTGTCCGCCGATCGCAGGATGCTGTTTGGCGGCGGTGAGAATTACAGCTACCGCTTCCCGCGCGACATCACGAAACTGGTGCGCAAGCCGATGCTGGAGGTCTATCCGCAACTGAGGGACACCAAGATCGACTATGCCTGGGGCGGCACGCTCAGCATCACGATGAACCGGATGCCCAGCGTCACCCGCATCGGCGCTTCGATCCTCAGCGCGGGCGGCTATTCCGGCCATGGCGTTGCGCTGGCCACCCTGTCGGGCAAGCTGATGGCCGAAGCGGTGCAAGGCAATTCCGGCGGTTTTGACCTGATGGCCGGGGTGCCGACCCAAACCTTCCCGGGCGGCACTTTGCTGCGTTTCCCGCTGCTGGTGCTGGCGATGACCTGGT
>JAURMY010000066.1 GCA_030830465.1 Alphaproteobacteria bacterium | reverse complement strand
GGCGTGCCGCGCGCCCGGCGGGCGATTTCCCGCGCGCCACCCTCATCGGCATTGGCCCCCATCAGGCGGGCGCCGCGGGTGACGATGCTTAACAATTCGTCTTCAGTGTAAAATTCCAGCCGGGTCGGGATGCCGAAACGGTCGCGCAACGGCGTGGTCAAAAGGCCCAGCCGCGTGGTCGCCCCGACAAGGGTGAAGGGTTGCAGGTCAATCCGCACGGTGCGCGCGGCGGGGCCTTCACCGATCACCAGATCCAGTTCGAAATCCTCCAGCGCCGGGTAAAGCACCTCTTCCACGGCGGGGTTCAGGCGGTGGATTTCGTCGATGAACAGAACGTCCCGGGCGTCCAGATTGGTCAGGATCGCGGCCAGATCGCCGGCGCGGGCCAGAACCGGCCCCGAGGTCATGCGGAAATTCACCCCAAGTTCGCGCGCAATGATCTGGGCCAGCGTGGTTTTACCCAGACCGGGCGGGCCGTGAAACAGCGTGTGATCCATGGCCTGTCCACGTTGCCGCGCGCTGTCGATAAACACCCTGAGATTGGCGCGCGCCTCCTGCTGGCCAACAAATTCGTCCAGCGTTTGCGGCCTGAGGGCGCGGTCCGCATCGCCGGGCCGTTCCTCGGGGCGCAGGTTAGGATCGGGTTCGGTCATCTCTTATCCCTTGGGCGCAAGCAGGCGCAGACATTGGCGAATCAGGTCCGATGTGGTCGCATCGGCCGCACCGGCCGAAATTTCCGCTATGGCGCCGGCGGCCTCGCCCTGCCCATAGCCCAGATTGACCAAAGCCGACAAGGCATCCGCCCGCGCCCCGGCCGCTTCGGCACCGGCACTGGGGGCTGCGGGCTTGGGCGGCGGCGCAAAGCCGGGTTCAATCACCACAGCGTCATCAACATGGGCGCGGGTGGCACCGGCAGCGCCCATGGCCATCAGCGCCGGGGCCTTGTCTTTCAACTCGCTCACCACCCTTTGCGCCAGTTTCGGGCCAACGCCGGGCGCGGCCTTGACCGCGGATACATCGCCCAGGGCGATCGCCCGGGCCACCCCGTCAACGCCCAGGGTTCCGGCAATCGCCAGCGCGGCCTTTGCTCCGACCCCCTGCACGGTCGTCAGCAGGCGGTGCCATTCCTTTTCGGCCAATGTCGGAAAGCCGTAAAGCTGCAGCAGGTCCTCGCGCACCACCAGATCGGTATAGAGCGCTACCATTGATCCGGCGGCCCCCATCATGGCCAGCGTCGGCCGGGCGCAATAAACAATATATCCGACCCCTTGCACATCAATCAGCGCGTGATCCTCGGCCTTGTAATCCAGCCGCCCGGTGATTTTTCCGATCATAACGCCTCCGCCCGTGCAAGCGCCTGTTCCAGACGGCCGGCAAATTGTGCGTGGTGGGCGTGACAAAGGGCGATCGCCAGAGCGTCCGTCGAATCGGCCCCTGCAAGCACCACACCGGGGAATTGCAGGCGGATCATGTGCTCGACCTGCTGCTTTTGCGCGTGCCCGACCCCGACAACCACCTTTTTGATGGTGTTGGGCGCGTATTCCGCGACCGGCAGGCCGAATTGCGCCGGAACCAGCAGGGTGATGCCCCGCGCCTGACCCAGTTTCAGGGTCGCAGCGCCGTTGCTGTTGACAAAGGTTTCCTCAACGGCGGCGGTTTCGGGCTGGTGCGCGGTGAAAACCCCGGTCAGTTGCTTGTGCAGGCTTAAAAGCCGCGCCGCCAGGTCGTCGCCCTCGGAATGGCAGATGCCGTTGGCCACATGTCGCGTGCGGCCACCGTCGCAATCGACCACACCCCAGCCCATATGTCGCAATCCCGGATCAATCCCGATGACTCGCATGCCGCCCCCTGCCCTTTTTTTGTTAACCGTGCATTAGCACGAAACAAGAACATTGGCCAGCATTCCCTTTTCTTTGCGCTGAAAAATGCAACGTCCCGCCTGAAAACAGGCGTGACGGCGCAAATCCTGTGGCCGCGGCCGGGTGGAAATGTCCGTTTCGGTCCCTTTAAGGTCGCATCCTGAATGCGTTGTTTCACCTATGCAATGGACGCATATGGGGAATGCAGTTTCGCGGATTGCAAGTGAAACTGTGTGGGCATAGATGCGCCCTCAGCAACGGCAGCACCGCCGCATCCTTTTATTTCCGGACTATCGAAATGGCAACTTACGACTACTCCCGCCCGGCCCCTTTCGGCGCCATCAGCGTTTATCGCCTGGTCTCGGCACTGGACAACCTGCGTTCGTCCTTTGTCGCCTGGCAGAACTCCCGCTCGACCGCGAATGCGCTGTCCAAACTCAGCGATCACGAACTGGCCGATATCGGCCTGTCGCGCAGCGACATCAACAATATTTCGGTGCGCCGCCCGCTCTAAAAGGCGATACGACCACCCCTCAGCACAAAGGCTGCCCGGCATCGCCGCGCAGCCTTTTTGTTATGTCACGGCAATCTTGCCGAACGACATAGGGATAGGCCATATCGTGGATACGCAGGCTGACGATATCCGGCTGCATGACCATCAGTCCGATCTTCTGCCCGAAACTGGGATCGGCATAGCCGGCCAGCTTGGCACGGTATTCATGTTCCCCGATTTCAAGAATCAACGCCGCCTTCAGCGACAAGAACAGCGACGCGATGGTCAACAGCATGGCCCAGGGCAGTTTCGGCCTGCGCCATGACCGTTTGGCTGAGGCCGGTCCGGTCACCGGCCAAAGCGGGCGTTGGGTTTTCTGCGCCGCCAACAGGCGCTGGCGCAGAGTATAGATGTCGATATCGGCTTCTTGCATGGCGACCCCGCTGAACCTGTTGGGATCAGCTTAGGATTTGCGGGGTCAAAGCTTTGTTAACGCGCTGCCTTTTGAATGGTTAAAGTTGTCCATTCCCCGATCACCAGCCGGTCGTCCAAGGCAAATCCCTGCCGCCCATAGGCCGCTAGCACCTCATCCGCCTGTTCGTTCAGAATGCCCGACAGGATTGCGTAACCCTCGGGCGCAATATGACCGGCCATATCCGGGGCCAGTTCGATCAAAGGGGCCTTCAGGATATTGGCAAAAACCAGATCGAAAGGCGCTGCCGCGTGCAGGTCGGGATGGTCAAAACCCGGGCAAACGAGACAGGTGAGCCGCCCTTGCAACCCATTGAAATCGGCGTTCGCGACGGCGGTTTCCACCGCCACCGGATCAATGTCGCTGGCCAGCATGGTGCCCGGCCATATCTTCGCCGCCCCCATGGCCAGAACCGCCGTGCCACAGCCGATATCCGCCACGTTGCGGCCGCGAAACCCCAATGTGTCCAGCCTGTCAAGCGCGATCAGACAGCCCTGCGTGGTGCCGTGATGCCCGGTGCCAAAGGCCATTGCCGCCTCGATCGCCAAAGCGACAACATCGTTGGGCACCTTGTCGGCGTCATGGCTGCCATAAAGAAAAAACCGGCCCGCCACGACCGGCGGCAGATCGCGCCGGACCTTGGCCACCCAGTCGGTTTCCGGCAGTTCAGAAATCACAAAAGGCTTGGCACCAAAAGCCACGGCCGCAACGGCCAGACCGGCCTGATCCGGCGTCTCGATGAAATAGGCACCGACCTCCCATAGGCCGGCGCCGCCCTCAACCCGCATCACACCAACGCCGGTCGGTTCAGGGTCCAACAGTTCAAGGGCCTCGGCCATGGCATCGGCCCGGACCTTGTCGTCCAGAGTGGTAAAAGCGGTATATGTCGGCATGATGTCCTCGCCCGGCAGGGTTTACCGGGCGCGGATAGGCAGTTGCCGCAGCAAGGTCAAGCGGTATGGCCGATCGGACAGGTCACGCCGGTGCCGCCAATACCGCAATAGCCCTGCGGGTTCTTGGCCAGATATTGCTGGTGATAGTCCTCGGCGAAATAGGCTTCGCCCAAAGGCGCGATTTCCGTCGTGATCGTGCCGAAACCTTTCTTGGACAACTGCCCCTGAAACAGGTCACGGCTGTGACGCGCGGCGTTCAGTTGCGCGTCGGTGGTTGTATAGATCGCAGACCGGTATTGGGTGCCCATGTCATTGCCCTGACGCATGCC
>JAURMY010000065.1 GCA_030830465.1 Alphaproteobacteria bacterium | reverse complement strand
TCCCAGTCAAACCAGTAAACCTGCCCGTCCGCCCCGATGGACCCGTTGCCGGGCCGCGCGTCCCATTTGACAAACCGGGTCGGCGGCACGGTCAGCCGCGCGGCCAATGCGTCCAGATCAATCGCCGGGCGCGGCACCGAAAAACGGTCCGCCGCGGTAAAGGCCGACCCAATCAGCCCGCGCACCCAACCCTCATGTTCACCCAGTGACGGGACCACTTCGGCCAGACCCGAAGCTTCCGCCGCTGCACGGATTTTCAGCAGGCTTTCAAAGGCCGCCGCCGCCGTATCCATCCGGCGGTCGTGGTTTTGCAGGACCATTTCACTGGTCAACCGGCGCGAGCCGACATCTTCCTGAAAAAACAACTGATCCGTGCCGCCCAGAAATTTCGGCACCGGCGCGCCATGGGCGCTGAGACGTTTCAGAACCTCGATTTCCAGCCGCATCCGGCCCCGATACCGGCGCTGCGTGGCAACGATCGTCTTGCCGGTGAAATGCACGCGCAGACTTTCGCGCGACTTGCCGCCGGGGGCCGTGACCTTTTCAACCGGCAGGGCGAATATCTTTTCACAAAGCTTGGCGATTTCTGCCGGACTGAGTTTGGTATGTTCTTCGGCCAAATCGCCCCCTTCTTGATGTTCCAGCCAACATACACAGGACCGGCCCGCCGCAAAAGCAGGAAGTTCCGCAACAGGCATCGCCATTTTGCACCGCTACACAGGGCGGGAATTCTTGAACTCTGCCGGTTTCCGTGACAATCTGCGGGCTTGCGCCGCCACAATAAGAAAGCCGCGAACATGCCCGCAGCCGCCGGACCCGCCCGCCCGTCGCCGAACCTTGTGAATGCCGGGGATGCCGGCCTGCCGCAACTGCACCACGCCCGCAATCCCGGCATGTCGCTGGATCTGGACTGGGTGCGGACGGTTCAGGCCAACACCAGCGCGATCGAACGGCGCACCGCCAGTCTGCCGGGGAGGCGGTCCGTCAAAAAAGACCATCAGGCCGCCTGGCTGTTGAAGGCGGTGTCGCTGATCGACCTGACCACCCTGTCGGGCGACGACACCGAAAACCGCGTGCACCGCCTGTGCCGAAAAGCGATGCAGCCGGTACGGCAGGATATGCTTGAGGCCCTGGGCATGGGCGACCGGCACCTGACCACTGGGGCGGTTTGCGTCTATCATGAAATGGTGCCCGCGGCCGTGCGTGCGCTGGAAGGTTCGGGGATCCCGGTTGCCGCCGTGTCCACCGGATTTCCGGCAGGCCTGTCGCCCCTGAAACTGCGGATCGCCGAAATCCGCGAATCGGTGACCGCCGGGGCAAGGGAAATCGACATCGTGATTTCGCGGCGCCATGTTCTGAACCAGAACTGGCAGGCGCTTTATGACGAAATGCAGGAATTTCGCTCCGCCTGTGGCGACGCCCATGTCAAGGCGATCCTTGCCACGGGTGATTTGCAGACCCTGCGCAATGTCGCGCGGGCCTCACTGGTTTGCATGATGGCCGGGGCGGATTTCATCAAGACCTCGACCGGCAAGGAAAGCGTGAACGCCACCCTGCCCGTTTCGCTGGTCATGGTGCGGCAGATCCGTGATTATCTGGATCGCACCGGCATTAAGGTGGGCTTCAAGCCCGCAGGCGGGGTCTCCGCCGCCAAGGATTCGATCAATTACATGGTCCTGATGAAAGAGGAACTGGGCCTGCCGTGGCTGCAACCCGACCTGTTCCGCTTTGGCGCGTCGTCCTTGCTGGGCGATATCGAGCGGCAACTGGAACACCATATCACCGGCCGTTATTCGGCCAATTACCGACATGCGATGGGATAGGCCATGGCCGCACTGAAACCCGCCTTTCTGGCCTTCGCCTGTTCTTGTTTGGCCGCCGTCAATCCGGCGCAGGCATCGCGTCTGGCCGGGGAACGAAGCCTTTCAAATACGCCTTACGGCTACGCGCTGGTGTCCCAACCGGTGCGCGCCGGAAATCGGGCACAAATGTTTGAAGTCCGCGCCGGTGATTGCGCCAAAGATCCCGGCTGGAGCGATTGCGACAACGATCGCGAAAGGTCCGAATTCCGTGTTGCAAAAGGCTTGCCATACGGCAAGGAAACCTGGATCGGATTCAGCGTATATTTGCCACAGGATTTTTACGTATCCAACAGTGTGAACACCACCGTAGGTCAGGTTCACCAAAAAGGCGGTCCCTCGGGCACGGCGCGCGGTTTGCCATCTTTTCCGCCGCTGCTTCAGCTTGAAATGCGTGGCAAAACCTACAGCGCCGGGGTTCACATCCTTTCGGGCAGTTCGACCGATGTGCGTGATCAGGTGAAATATTTCACCTTGGCAAGCCTGTCCGGAATGCGCGGCAAATGGACGGATATTGCCATTCACCTTGACACGTCCAGCGGCACACAGCTTTTGGAAATCCTCGTGAACGGCAAACGCAAAGCAAAAATCGCTGATTTCATCCAGTTTGTGCCGCGTGAATATTACTTCAAATACGGCATTTACCGTTCCTTCGTCAGCAAGGAAAAACGGCCAATGCCGACACAGACACTTATGATCGACGAAGTGAAATTCGGTGCGCGATTTGATCAGGTCGCACCCGATCCCGCAAAACCAGTGGACTGAGCAGATGAACATTCCCGAGATATTCGACACCATGGATTACGGCCCCGCCCCCGAAAGCGCCGCAGAAGCGCGCGCCTGGCTGAAACGCCACGATGCCCGTTTTGGCAATTTTATTGCCGGCAGGATGCAGGACCCCGGACCGGATGGATTTGACACCGCAAATCCGGCCACGGGCGAGGTACTGGCGCGCGTGACCCAATCCACCGCC
>JAURMY010000064.1 GCA_030830465.1 Alphaproteobacteria bacterium | reverse complement strand
CCCTGAAAGCGCGCTTTCCCGCCATCATCGGCCCGCACAAGGAAGACATCTGTTACGCCACCACCAACCGGCAGGAGGCGGTCAAGGCGGTCGCGCCGCATGTGCAGGCGCTGTTGGTGATCGGTTCACCCAATTCGTCAAATTCCCGCCGTTTGGTTGAGGTCGCCGCGCGGGCCGGTTGTGCCTATGCCCAACTGGTGCCGCGGGCCTCTGACATCGACTGGCGCGCCCTGGTCGGTGCCAAGGCGGTGGGCATCACCGCCGGGGCTTCGGCACCTGAAATCCTGATCCGCGAGGTGATTGACGCCTTTGCGGACAGGTACAGCGTGACGGAAAAATCCGTCGAGACCGCCGTGGAAACCGTGGAATTCAAGGTCCCCCGTATCTTGCGCGAGTCCGCCTGATGTTCACGCCTGAATTTCTTGTGACCGCCATGGTCGTGGTTCTGGCCCCGGGGGCCGGGGTTCTTTATACGCTGGCAACCGGCCTGGGACGCGGGCCGCGCGCCGCTGTTGCTGCCGCCTTTGGCTGCACGATGGGGATTTTGCCGCATATGTTGGCGGCCATTCTTGGGCTGGCTGCGATCCTACATGCCAGCGCCTTGTTGTTTCAGGCCGTCAAGATCGCCGGGGTCTTGTTCTTGTTGTGGATGGCCTGGCAGATCCTGCGCGAAAAAGGCGCGATGGCCCTGACCGCAGATGCGCCTGCGCGGGGTCTTTGCAATATCGCCCTGCGCGGGGCTTTGGTGAATATTCTGAACCCGAAACTGTCGCTGTTCTTTTTGGCCTTCCTGCCGCAATTCCTCAGTGGTCAGGCGACCAGTGCGACGCGCGAAATGACCGTGCTGGGGCTGGCCTTCATGGCAATGACCTTTGCGGTTTTCGTGCTTTACGGCGTGTTTGCGGCGGCAGCCCGAAGCCGTGTCCTGGGCAATGCCCGGATCATGCAAATCCTGCGCTATGGCTTTGCTGCGACCTTCGCCGGGCTGGGCCTGAAACTGGCATTGCAAAGGATCTGAACATGGACCCGAAAACCATCGCCTTTTATGACGCGCAGGCCGCCAATTACGAAGCCTTGGTGCGGCATGAAACAAAAGACCCGATCTTGCTGGCCTTTATCGACGCCTTGCCGCAAGGCGCATCCGTGCTTGATCTTGGCTGTGGTCCCGGCCATGCCGCAGCAGTTTTTGCGAGGGCGGGTTGTTCGGTGACGGCGACCGATGCCTCTGCTGTCATGGTGGCAATGACCGCAGAACGGCCGGGGGTCACAGCCCGACAGGCGACCTTCGATCAGATCACCGGCGAAGACCTGTACGACGGAATCTGGGCCAATTTCAGCCTCTTGCACGCGCCGCGCGCGGATATGCCCCGGCATCTGGCCGCGATGAAAACCGCGCTGAAGCCCGGCGGCCTGTTTCATGTCGCCCTGAAAACCGGTGCCGGCGAAAAACGCGACACAATCGAACGGCTTTATACCTATTACGGGATAGACGAACTGCGCGGCCTTCTCACCACTGCCGGTTTCACCGTGACCGAAACCCGCACCGGCGAAAGCATGGGCTGTGACGGCACCGTCGCGCCCTGGGTGGCGATGACCGCCCATGGCTGAGCTTTTTGCCTATACCGATGGTGCCTGTTCCGGCAATCCCGGCCCCGGCGGCTGGGGCGTGTTGCTGCGCGCGACAGAGGGCGGGCGGATTGTCAAGGAACGCACGCTCAGCGGCGGCGAAGCAGACACCACCAACAACAGGATGGAACTGATGGCGGCGATTTCAGCGCTGGAAGCGCTGAAGCGCGACACCGCCATCACCATCATCACCGACAGCGCCTACGTCAAAGACGGCATCACCAAGTGGATTCACGGCTGGAAACGCAACGGCTGGACCAAGAAAGGCGGATTAAAGAACGCCGATCTATGGCAACGCCTGGACGCTGCCAATCTGCGCCACCGGGTGACATGGCAATGGATCAAGGGCCATGCGGGCCACGCGGAGAATGAGCGTGCCGACGAACTGGCCCGCGAAGGCATGGCGCCCTTCAAGCCCACCAGCCCGAAAGGCGACTAGAGCGAATTGCGTTATACTTGAATCACCAAACGCTGCCTGAGATCAAAGATTTCAACGCGTTAGGCGATGCAATTTGCGCCAGGTAAACCGCAATTCGCCTTAGGCGCGGGGTGTCAGCCCAGCGCCACCGCTTTCACATCCGCATCAATATGTTCGACATATTGCGCGAAATTCTTGGCAAACATGGCAACCAGCTTGGCGGCGTCGCGGTCATAGGCCTCGGGGTTGTCCCAGGTCCGGCGCGGGTCCAGCAGAACCTCGGCCACACCATCGACCGCCACCGGAACCTCAAAACCGAAATTCGGATCCTTGCGGAATTCCACGTCATTGAGTGTGCCATTCAGGGCCGCTGTCAGCAGCGAACGTGTCGCCCGGATCGGCATACGTGAACCGGTGCCATAGGCCCCGCCGGTCCAGCCGGTATTGACCAGCCAGCATTTGGCCCCTGTTTCCGCAATCTTTTTGCGCAACAGATTGCCGTAAACCTCGGGGCGGCGCGGCATGAAAGGCGCACCGAAACAGGTGGAAAAGGTCGGCTGGGGTTCGGTCACGCCCTGCTCGGTTCCCGCCACTTTAGAGGTGAAGCCGGACAGAAAGTGATACATCGCCTGCGCCGGAGTCAGCCGCGCGATCGGCGGCAGAACACCAAAGGCGTCACAGGTCAGCATGATGATGTTTTTCGGCTGCCCGCCCAGCGACGTGTCACTGGCATTTGAAATATAGCTCAGCGGATAGGCGCACCGCATGTTGGCCGTCAGGCTGTCATCCTCGAAATCCAGGTCTTTGGTTTCCGGGTCAAACACCATGTTTTCGATGACCGTGGCGAATTTTTCGGTCGTCGCATAGATTTCCGGCTCGGCCTCGGGCGACAAACTTATGGTTTTTGCGTAACAGCCGCCCTCAAAATTGAAGGTGCCGGTATCGGACCAGCCATGTTCATCATCGCCGATCAGGATGCGGCTGGGATCGGCCGACAAAGTGGTCTTGCCGGTGCCGGAAAGGCCGAAGAAAACCGCCGCATCCTCAGGGTTGCCCGGCGCGTGGTTGGCTGAGCAATGCATCGGCATGATCCCTTTGCCGGGCAGGATGTAGTTCAGCAGCGAAAACACCGATTTCTTGTTCTCACCGGCATAGGCGGTGTTGCCGATCAGGAT
>JAURMY010000013.1 GCA_030830465.1 Alphaproteobacteria bacterium | reverse complement strand
AGCAGATCGTTGAAACGGCCGTCGGAATTCAGGTCGGTCGCCAGAATGCCGCGATCCGATTTTTCGCCTTTGGAGTCAGTGGCTTCCAGGACCAGTGCGCCAGCGCCATCGCCAAACAGAACACAGGTTGACCGGTCGTTCCAGTCCATGATGCGAGAGAAGGTCTCGGCCCCGATCACGATCACGCGGCGGGCCTGCCCCGACAGGATCAGGGCATTGGCATTGGCCAAGGCATAAACGAAGCCGGCACAGACGGCCTGGACATCAAAGGCAAAGCCTTTGGTCATGCCAAGGGCCGCCTGAACTTTGGTCGCGGTTGAGGGAAAGGTCTGGTCCGGGGTCGAGGTCGCCAACACAATGGCGTCCACATCAGCGGCGTTCATATGCGCGTCGGCAAGCGCGGCGCGGGCCGCCTTGATCGCCAGATCTGATGTCAATTCGCCCTTGGCCGCGAAATGGCGGCGCTCAATGCCCGAGCGGGATTTGATCCAGTCATCGGACGTGTCCAGGGATTTTTCAAATTCCGCATTTGGAACAATACGTTCCGGGAGACAGTGGCCAACACCTTTGACGGTTGCGCGCAGGGTAGTCATTTGGGCAATCACTCGTTGGTTTCGGCCGGTTTGGTATCTTCGCGTTCTCTGAGACCGGATGCAACCCGTGCCACCAGTTTTTCCGTAAAGCGCAGTTGGGCCAATTGAAAGGCCAGTTTGATCGCGGCGGAAACCCCGGTTGCATCGGCGGCGCCATGGGATTTGACGACGGTGCCGTTCAACCCCAGAAACACCCCGCCATTGACCCGGCGCGGGTCGGTGCGTTTGGTCAGTTTTTGCAGCGCGCGATAGGACAGCAATGCGCCCAACCGCGCGAATATCGTTGACTTGAACGAGGCCCGCAGCAGGGTCGAGAAGAACCGGGCGGTGCCTTCGGCGGTTTTCAGGGCGACGTTGCCGGTAAAGCCGTCGGTCACGATCACGTCCACACGGCTTGAGGGAATATCGCTGCCTTCGACAAACCCGATGTAGTCATAGCGGTTGTCGGCGGCGGCGATCAGGTCATGCGCTTCCTTCATTTCCGCGCGGCCTTTGTGTTCTTCGGTGCCCACATTCAAAAGCCCGATGCGCGGGCGCGGCAGATTCTGCCCGTTGCGGGCATAAGACGCCCCCATCAGGGCATATTGCAGCAGATCGGTGGGGTCGGCTTTCACGTCGGCACCCACGTCCAGCATGATATTGAACCCCGAAGGGTTCATCGACGGAAACAGCACGGCAATGGCGGGGCGGGATACGCCGGGGGCTTTGCGCAGCCGGATCATCGAGACCGCCATCAAAGCGCCGGTATTGCCACAGGACACGGCAACAGTGGCGGCGCCGTCGCGCACGGACTCAATCGCGCCCCACATCGAGGTGTCCTTGCCGTGGCGCATCACATGGCTGGGTTTTTCCTCCATCGTCACGGTTTCGGCGGCATGACGGATGGTGCAAATGCCCGCAAGCTGTTTGCGCTTGGCAATCAGCCGGGTCAGGGTCGGTTCATCGCCATGGACGATGAACCGGATATCGGGATTTTTCTTGGCCGAAAGGGCCATGCCCGCGACAATGGCCGCCGGGCCGCGGTCCCCGCCCATAGCATCCACCGAAATGACGATACCAGTCTCAGAATTTGCGGTCTGATGGACCGGGGCCGTCATAGGGCTATGCCTCCGGCAGGGGACGGATTATGCGGCGTCGTCGTCCAGATCGACTTCGTCCGCCATTGCAACGACTTCACGGTCGGCATAGTGGCCGCAGGACGGGCAAACGTGATGCGGGCGCTTGAGTTCGCCGCAGTTCGGGCATTCATTCGGGTTTGCCGCAACCAGCGCATCATGGGCGCGGCGCATGCCGGTACGGGACCGTGTGGTTTTATTCTGTGGGACAGCCATGTCGCAACCTCGGGTTTGTCGGGACTTGGCCCGTAAGTGATTCCAGCATCAGCACCGTGATACGCACACGCATATACACCCGCCAACCTGAATTGGAAAGGAAGCCGCGAAAATACTGACAAAACCAGAATCCGCAAGGGCTATTTCCTCCTATTGCGTTGATTTATCCTTTAGTGCGGCCAAAGCTGCAAATGGTTTTACATCTTCATCCCTGAGCGGGGCCAGACCGGGGGCGGTGAACACCGCTTCACCCAGTTCCGCACCCTCGGCACGGGGATATTCCGGCAGGTTCAGCGACAGGGATTCGCGCAGGATGTCCAACAGGTCGATCACCTCGGGCAGGGGTTCGATGTCGTCTTCCCCGTCAAATTCGGTTTCGCCGGCCGTTTCGGGCAGATGGAAACCTTTCACAAAGCGGCGGATCACAGGCACATCCAGCCGGGTCGTGACAGGGTCACCTGAAACGACACAGGCCTGCACCGCCGTTGCGCCAAGGGTTGCCGCAAGATCCCAGTCCGCGGCGTTGGCCGGGGTCAGGGTTCCCTTCAGGCGGGTTTTGCGCAGATCAAGCAGTTCCAGTGTCTGAACAAGGCCCGCGATGGCCGCAGGATCAGGGACCAGTTCAAAAGCCGTCGGGGCGCGGTCTTTCAGGTGTTTCACGGCGATGGTCGCGGTGGTGACACAGTTTGTTTCGGAAGGCGAATGGTTGGATTTTGGCATCGTCTTCAATCCTTTTTCAGTGTATCGGTACAAAAAGTGTCAACTTTCTTGCTTGTTTTACATGTGTTAGGTAAGCCGACAAGTAGGTTAAGCGACGGCAGGACCGGGGATAAAATGGCAGAAACAGCAATTCGCGCGCGTCAGATACTGATCGGGGCCCTTTTTGCGGTGCTGGCGGCCTGTTCGGCGAGTTTCACCAACCACGGTTATGTGCCCAGCGAAGATGACCTGAGCGTTCTCAAAGTCGGCAGGTCCGACCGCGAGGCCGTCGCCGAAGCGGTGGGTCAACCGCTGAGCGTCGGGGTGTTGAAGGACAGCGACTGGTATTACATTTCCAGCCGGGTCAAGCACTATACCTATAACGCCGATGAAGTGATTTCCCGTGAAATGGTTGCGATCAGTTTTGACAAACGCGGCCTTGTTTCAAATATCGAGCGTTACTCGCTGGCCGATGGCCGGGTTGTGGCGCTGAACCGCCGGGTCACCACGACCGGGATCAAAGACATGACCTTTTTCCGCCAATTGCTAAGCAATATCGGCCGGTTTGACGCAAGCACGCTGTGATCGCCCGGGTTTCCCGGCCGGTTTGACGCCGCCTAGGCCTAGGCGTCGTCCTTGGCTTTGAAATCCAGTGCGACGCCGTTCATGCAGTAACGCAAACCTGTGGGATTCGGCCCGTCGGGAAAAACATGGCCCAAATGGGCCTCGCAGGTGGCGCAATGCACCTCGGTGCGGCGCATGAACAGGCTGTTGTCGGATTTCTCGCCCACGGCATCCGGCGAAATCGGGGCATAAAACGACGGCCAGCCGGTACCGGAATTGAATTTGGTTTCAGTGCCAAACAAGGGCGCGCCGCAGCAGACACAATTGAACTGCCCGTCGGTCTTGGGAAAGTTGTCATTGGTAAAGGCGCGTTCCGTTGCCCCCTTGCGGGTGACCTTATAGGCCAGATCGGACAGTTGCGCGCGCCATTCCTGATCGGATTTGGTGATTTTTTCAGCCATCTGGATACTCCTATGAGAGATCGGCACAGGTCTGGTCCATCTGTGACGCAAGGACTAAATAATAGCGCACCGGCCAGAAAGAAACCCCGCTTGAAAGGAATGCAGAAATGGGCCTTGACGCGAACGCCGCCGGGTTTGTCACCCGTATCGTTTCCGGCAGCAGCGATATTTCGGCGCTTCTCCGGCTGCGGGGGCGTGTTTTTCGCGGCGGCGGGGATGATGCCGACCGGTTTGATTCGCGGTGCCAGCATCTTTTGGTGGAGGAAAGATCGACCGGGGCGCTGGCGGCGACATGCCGGTTGCTTCGGATTGACCGGCCGGACGGGTTAAAAACATCCTATGCGGCGCAGTTTTATGATTTGTCAGGGCTTGCCACAATCCCGCTGCCGGCGCTGGAGCTTGGGCGTTTTTGCCTGGCCGAGGACCAAAGATCACCGGATATCCTGCGTGTAGCCTGGGCCGCCTTGGCGGACCATATCGACCGGATTGGGGTTGGCACATTGTTTGGCTGCACCTCTTTTCAAGGGACGGATCCGACGAAATTTCGTCACGCTTTGGACCTGCTGGGGGCAAAATACCTGGGTCCCGCCAATTGGCCGGTCGGACGGGCGACGCGGGAAACCGTCGCGCTTGCCAGGGGTGCCGGGGCGGGACATCCCGATCCGGTGCTGGGCCTGGGGCAAATGCCGCCGCTTTTGCGCAGTTACCTGACGATGGGGGGCTGGGTGTCCGATCATGCGGTGATCGACCGCGACCTGAGCACGGTTCACGTCTTCACCTGCGTTGAGATTGCCAAAGTTTCAGCAGCGCGCGCGCGGTTTCTGAAGGGGGCGAGATGACGTGTTATCAATATGTTGTGGTGCTAACTTAATTTTATACATCAATTCGACATCTGGGGTATTTTTATTGACTGACCAATCAATATCCCCGAGCCTTCCCGTCCTTCAAGCCTGGCGGGATTTGCGGACTTGGCGCATTTAACCGCCGGTATGGCTCATGTGGCGGCTCATCCGGCCTTCGACGCGCTGGCGGGAATAGTCGAAATCATGGCCCTTCGGCTTTTTTGTGATCGCATGATGCAGCGCTGTGATCACATCCTGATCGTCACCGCTGGCCCGCAATACCCTGCGCAGGTCATATTCACCTTCCTGACCCAGGCACTGGAACAATTGACCGGTGCAGGTCAGGCGCACGCGATTGCAGCTTTCACAGAAATTATGGGTCAGCGGCGTGATGAAGCCGATCTTTTGACCGGTTTCCGCAATCCGTTTGTAGCGCGCCGGTCCGCCGGTCGTTTCGTTGAGATCGCTCAGCGTGTAACGCGCCGCCAGTTGCGCCTCGATGTCGCTCAGCGGCCAATATTGCGCCAACCGGGCCAGGTCGTCGATTTCGCCCATGGGCATGACTTCGATAAAGGTCAAATCCATGTTTTGCGCCGCGCACCAGGCCACCATGTCAAACAGTTCATCATCATTGGTGCCTTTCAGGGCAACCATGTTGATCTTGATGCGCAGGCCGGCCTCTTGTGCCGATTTGATCCCGTCCAGAACCTGGGCCAAACGGCCCCAGCGGGTGATTCGGGTGAATTTTGCCGTGTCCAGCGTGTCCAGCGACACGTTGATCCGTTTCACCCCCGCCCGGGCCAGATCATCGGCATATCTCGCCAATTGCGACCCGTTCGTTGT
>JAURMY010000012.1 GCA_030830465.1 Alphaproteobacteria bacterium | reverse complement strand
TGTTTCCGCATTCGCGGTTTTCTCCCTGTCGGACCGGCCGACTTATTCAGTGTCGCGACCCTACGTCACGGGCATTTGCCGGTCAACCGGAGAAATGCCCTAAACCCGCAAAAATCTTCGTGAATTGGTGCCGATTTGGAAACAATCCGAACGGACTGTTTCCCAAAAAAAGACCGCGCAAATTGGCGCGGCCAGTCAACAGGGAGGAAGTTCTGCACCAACCGGCTCTGCACAGCCGCTGGCACATTTCCAGCATGGCACAGAATGATTAACAATGTATGCTCAGTCAAAAGTGTGGAGACAGATGAATATGAACGACCCGGACCGGATTTTTGTGGGCGGCGGCGGTGCCGAATATTCCGAACCGCAATACCTGACGTTGAAATTTGCCAACCGCCACGGGCTGATCACCGGCGCGACCGGGACCGGCAAGACCGTCACCCTGCAAATCCTGGCCGAGAGTTTTTCCAGCCGCGGCGTTCCGGTGTTTCTGGCCGATGTCAAAAGCGATCTGTCCGGGCTGGCCAAAGCCGGTTCCCCAGATTTCAAACTGCACGAGGCCTTCACCAAACGTGCGGCGAAAATCGGTTTTGACGATTACGGCTATGACCGCTTTCCCGTGACCTTCTGGGATGTTTTCGGGCAGTCCGGGCATCCGGTCCGAACAACCGTGGCGGAAATGGGCCCCTTGCTGATTTCCCGGCTTTTGGAGCTGACCGAAGCACAGGAAGGCGTTTTGAACATCGCGTTTCGCATCGCCGATGAACAGGGTCTGGCGCTGTTGGATCTGAAGGATCTGCAATCCATGCTGGTGTGGCTGGGGGAAAACGCCAAGGACCTGTCGCTGCGCTATGGCAATGTTTCGGCCGCCTCGATCGGGGCGATCCAGCGCCGCCTTCTGGTTCTGGAAAATCAGGGCGGCGCGGATTTCTTTGGCGAACCCGCCCTCAGGCTTGAGGATCTGATGCAACTCACGCCGGGCGGGCAGGGGCGGGTCAACGTTCTGGCGGCGGACCGGTTGATGTCTTCGCCGCGGCTTTATGCGACTTTCCTGTTGTGGCTGCTGAGCGAATTGTTTGAAACCCTGCCCGAAGTGGGCGATCCCGATAAACCCAAGCTGGTGTTCTTTTTTGACGAGGCGCATTTGTTGTTTGACGACGCGCCAAAAGCGCTGGTCGATAAGGTCGAACAGGTGGCGCGGTTGATCCGCTCCAAGGGGGTTTCGGTGTTCTTTATCACCCAAAACCCTGATGATGTGCCCGAGGATATTCTGGGGCAGATGGGCAACCGGGTACAGCACGCCCTGCGCGCCTTTACCCCGCGCGATCAACGGGCGCTGCGGGCGGCGGCCGAGACTTTTCGCCCCAATCCGGCCTTTGACACGGCGGATGCCATTCGCGATGTCGGCGTCGGTGAAGCCCTTGTGTCCACACTGGAAAACAAGGGCGAACCCTCGATGGTGGAACGGGTTCTGATCCGCCCGCCATCATCGCAACTGGGCCCGATCTCTGAAGCTGAGCGGGCCGCGGTCATGGCCGCATCGCCGGTGGCGGGGCTTTATGACAAAACGGTGGACCGGGACTCCGCCTTTGAAATCCTGGCCAAGCGGGCAAATGCGGCGGCTGAACAGGCGGCGGCTGCCGAACCCGAAAAAGAGGCGGCCGCAGAACAGCCCCGCGCCTATAACAGCGCGCGCCGTTATTCGGGCAGCACGGTTTCGGCAAGCCGGATACCCGCCACACCGTCCAAAAGACGCGGCGATACCGCCAGCGAGGCCTTCATGAAATCCATGGCCCGATCGGTCGGCACCCGCGCGGGGTCCGCCCTGGTGCGGGGCATTCTGGGCGGATTGTTCAAGGCCCGTTAAGGCGCATTGTTCGGGCGACCCGCCGCAACCATCAAACGGTCCAATCCGTGAAAATGATAGCGGTCAGCATAACGCGCCGGTGCGGCCAGCCGCAGGTCCGGGCAGCGTTCAAACAGGATCGGCAGAGCCGTTACCATTTCCAGCCGAGCCAGCGGCGCGCCGATGCAAAAATGCAGCCCGGCACCGAAACTGGTATTGGCCTTGACCGGTCGCGACGGATCAAAGCGGTTTGGCTGAAAATAGGTCTCGGGATCGCGATTTGCCGCCGCCAGCAACAGCGCCACCTGATCGCCGCGTTTGAAATCATGCCCGAACAGCGCCATATCCTCATAGACATAGCGGGTGAACATATGAAGCGGCGGATCAAAGCGCAGGATCTCCTCGGCGGTCGCAGCGATTCTATCGGCGCCGGTCAGCGCACCTGATGCCAGACCGGACGCCAAAAGCGCATGGACCCCGTTGCCAAGCGCGTGCACCGTGGCCTCATGCCCGGCATTCAGCAACAGGATGGCGGTCGCGATCAATTCATCGGTTGAAAGCTTTGCCCCGGCCTCTTCGGCGGCAATCAGATGGGTCAACAGATCGTCCTTGGGCGTCTTTCGGCGCGCCTCGATATAATCGCGCATGAAGGCGCTGAAATCCTCGGTCGCCTTGACGGTTCTGTCCTCGATCGCGCGGTCGCGGTTGGCCTGATAAATCGCCACCATATCATGCGACCAGGCCAGCAATTGCGGTGCCATTTCCTCGGGCACGCCCAACAGCCGCGCAATCACGATCACCGGGATCTGTTCAGCAAAGGCCGGCAGCAAGTCAAAGGGCTGATCCGGGAACCGGTCGATCAATTGATGACTGAGGGCAGCGATTTCCGGCCCCATCGCGGCAATCCGGCGCGAGGTAAACGCCCGCACCACAAGCCCGCGCAGCCTTGTATGTACAGGGGGTTCGCGTTCCAGCATCGAATTGCGTTCAAAGGCCATGAATGGGCGCAGATGTTCAGGCACCGGCTGCGGATCAGGGGCTTCGCGCCCCAGTCGCCGGTCCCGCAGCAGACTGTCAACCGCCGGATAACTGCTGGCGCAAATGATGTTGTAGTCTGACCAGTAAAACAACGGCCCCGCCGCCCGTACCCGGTCATAAAACGGATAGGGATCATTGACGAATGCCGGGTCGGTCGGGGATTGGGAAAAGCTTTGCATCACGTCCTCTGCTGGATGGATGCCGAAGTTTTGCGGAACATTCTGGCCAAGACAAGGGGGCGTGCATAGAATAGCGTCGAACGCTTCCTGCCGGGACCCGCCATGCGCAGCCTGATCTGGCCCATCGTTGCATTTTTGTGCCTAGCGCTGCTCGCAGCGACGGGCGTTTGGTGGTGGGCCTATGGATCGGCCTTGGACCGGCTGGCCGAGCGGGGCACAACCGAATGGTCATTGGCCTCGGACCGCTTGCTGGGACAGTTGCAGCGCTATCGGCAACTGGCGGTGGTGATGTCCGATCACCCCGGCCTGATCGCGCTGTTGACCGAGGGCAGCGACCAGTTTGTCGATACATCGCACCTGTTGTTGC
>JAURMY010000063.1 GCA_030830465.1 Alphaproteobacteria bacterium | reverse complement strand
GCACCGCCTGCATTTCGCGCAAGCCTATCTTTCAAGCCCTAACAAAGGTTGACTGCCTGTGCTGGTCCCGTTTGTGCCTTTATGCGGCCTTCGGGGCTGGTCACGCAACACTTATCCAGAGAATCCCCCATAAAATAACGGGATTCCACGACTTTCACCCGGAAATCACCCGTCAATAGCCGGTGGTCCGAAACGCGAACCCCACCAAATCCGGTATTTTCACCCGGAAGTATCGAAAAAAGCCTGTTTGGCGATCTGTACAGCACAGGGCAACTTTTCTATGGTGCAGCCAATGGCGCCAGGATCAGGGTGCGGCCGCCGAAACCGGCGGTGACTTGGGGGGATGAATACGGGTGAGACCGCTTTTTTCGGCAATCGTGCTTGCGGCCCTGTGGTTGCTGATGTCCGGTCTGTTCGAGACGTTGATCCTGGTGTTCGGCGCGGCCTCGGTTTTGCTGGTGATCTGGATCATCCGCCGGATGGATGCGGTTGATGGGGATCAGGTGGAAATCGCCCTGAAACCTGTGGCTTTCGCCGGGTATATCCTGTGGCTGTTGTGGGAAATCGCCAAGGCCAACTGGAACGTCACCAAGATCATTCTGGCCCCCGCAATGCCGATCCGGCAGCACCTTTTCGCCGTTCCCTGTACGCAACGCACCGATCTGGGGCAGGTGATCTTTGCCAATTCGATCACGCTGACGCCCGGAACCATTTCGGTCGAGACCGATCCCGGCAGTTTTCTGGTCCACGCCCTGGCTTTTTCGCCCGCCGATATTGATGCGCTGGCCGACATGGATGGACGGGTGACTGCGACGGAACGGGGGCGGGCCTGATGTTTGAGCTTGCCGCCGTTGCCCTGTTTGTTGCGATGATTCTGGTGCTTTACCGCCTGTTTGCCGGCCCGACGCTTTATGACCGGGTTCTGGCGGTCAATGCCTTCGGCACCCATACGGTTCTGTTTATCGGCGTGCTCGGATTTCTCAATGGCCGCCCGGATTTTCTGGACATCGCGCTGCTTTATGCGCTGATCAATTTTGTTGGAACCATCGCCATCCTGAAATTCTTTCGGTACCGGGCCATCGGCGATGTGCCGCGCCCGGAAGAAGGGGACTGAGCATGGAAAGCCTGATCCTGGTCCTCAGCTGGGCCTTCATCGTCAGCGGGTCGTTTTTCGCCGTCATCGGCGCGGTCGGCATCGTGCGTTTCCCGGATTTCTGGTCGCGCCTGCATGCGGCCTCGATCTCTGACAGCGCCGGGGTGATCCTGTTGCTGGTGGGTATGGGGATGCAATCCGGATTGGGGTTGATATCGGTCAAGCTTTTGATTATCGGCATCTTTTTGTTTATCACCGGCCCGACCGCGACCCATGCTGTGGCCAATGCCGCCCTTGTCAGCGGTCTGCGCCCCACCGAAGCGCCGGGTCTGACCGGACCGGATGAACCGGAAGGGGACGTCCGGTGATTGACACGCTGATCAACGTCGCCTTGTTTACCATGCTGGTCGTCACCGCCCTGGCGGTGGTGCGCACCCGCAGCCTGTTTGCCATCGTCATGTTGTCGGGTGTTTTCAGCCTGTTGTCCGCCCTGCTTCTGGTCACGCTTGACGCGGTTGACGTGGCCTTTACCGAAGCTGCGGTCGGAGCTGGTATCTCGACCGTTCTGATGCTGGGCACATTGGCACTGACCTCGCGGTTTGAGCGGCCGTCAAAACATTCGCCGGCGCTGCCCTTGCTGGTGGTCGTTATCACCGGTGCGGCCCTGTTTTATGGCACGCTTGACATGCCGAATTTCGGTGACGCCAATGCCCCGGCGATGCTGCATGTTGCACCCGATTATATCGAGCGCGTGCCGCATGAAATCGGTGTGCCGAATATCGTCACCGCGATCCTGGCCAGCTATCGCGGCTATGATACATTGGGGGAAACAGCGGTGGTGTTTACGGCGGGGATCGGGGTTTTGCTGCTGATTTCAGGCCTCAGGCGCCGCCGCCGCAAAGATGAAAGCGAGGACGCCTGATGCGCCATCACCTCATCCTGCGTGTGATCACCAAGTTTCTGGTCGGAACCATCATGTTGTTTGCGCTTTATGTGCAGTTTCACGGCGACTATTCGCCCGGCGGCGGTTTTCAGGCCGGGGTGATCATGGCCGTGGCTTTTATCCTTTACGGCATTGTCTTCAGCCTTGATCAGGTTCAGGCCGTGCTGCCGCCGTGGTTCGTCCACAAACTGGTGGCGCTGGGTGTGTTGATTTACGGCGGAACCGGGATCGTCAGCCTGTTGGGCGGATTCAATTATCTCGACTATGCGGCCCTGTCGCCGCATCACCCGGAGCATGGCCAGCACTACGGTATCCTGCTGGTTGAAGCCGGCGTCGGCATCACCGTCACCGGTGTGATGGTGGCGATATACTATGCCTTTGCCGCCCGCACCCCTGTGATCAGCGACGAGGAATGGTGATGCTGGACGAGTTCACCTGGCCCTTCATCCTGGGGCATATGAATTACTGGCTGTTCATCATTCTGATGATGACCGGGCTATATATCGTGGTCGCCAAGGGCAATCTGGTGAAAAAGATCGTCGGGCTGAATATCTTTCAGACCTCGGTTTTTATGCTTTATATTTCAATGGGGAAGATCACCGGCGGCACGGCCCCGATCTTTCCGGTCGATATGAAAATCGACCCGAATGTTGTTTATACCAACCCTTTGCCGCATGTGCTGATCCTGACCGCGATCGTGGTGGGGATCGCCACGACCTCGCTTGGGCTGGCGCTGGTGGTGCGGATCCGCGAGGAATACGGCACCATCGAAGAAGACGCCATTCTGGATGCGGAACAGGCCCTGACCGAAGCGGATAACCGCCGGCATGGCGATGCGATGGGCGGGCGGGCGTAATGTCAGGCGAAGTCACCCACACCGCCGCAACCCTGACCGACCATTTGCCGGTTCTGCAAATTCTGGTGCCGTTTCTGGCCGCACCGGTGATCGTGCTGTTGGGCAGCCGGCGTTTGGCCTGGCCGATCGCTTTTGCAACCACGCTGATCGCCTTTGCGGTGTCGGTCATGCTGTTGGCCAAGGTGATTGGCGGTGGAATTCTGTCCTATCACATCGGCGGCTGGGCACCGCCGTTGGGGATCGAATACCGCGTCGATGCCGCCAATGCCTTTGTGTTGCTGCTGGTCTCGGCCATCGCGGCCATCGTCTTGCCCTATGCCCGCGCCAGCCTGTCCGCCGAGGTGCCGGAAAAGAACCATACGCTGTTTTACGCCATGTTCATGCTGTGCCTGACCGGGCTTTTGGGCGTGGTCATCACCGGCGACGCCTTTAACGTGTTTGTTTTCCTCGAGATTTCCTCGCTGTCCACCTATGTACTGATCGCGCAGGGGTCTTACCGCGACAAGCGCGCCCTGACTGCCGCTTATGACTACCTGATCATGGGCACCATCGGGGCGACCTTTTTCGTGATCGGTCTGGGCTTGCTTTATATGGCGACCGGGACGCTGAACATGGCGGATCTGGCGGACCGGTTGGCCGAGCAGGGCAGCAACCGAACCGTTCGCGCGGCCTTTGCCTTTATCGTGGTCGGCATGGGGCTGAAAGTGGCGATCTATCCGCTGCATTTGTGGCTGCCCAATGCCTACACTTACGCGCCCTCGGCGGTGACATCTTTTCTGGCGGCGACGGCCACCAAAGTGGCGATTTACGTGCTGCTGCGGTTCATGTTCTCGATCTTCCAGCCCGGCTTTTTGTTTGAGGTCAATACGCTGGAACTGATCATACTGCCTTTTGCCGTCATTGCGATGTTTGCGGCCTCGTTCATCGCGATTTTTCAGGCTGATTTCAAACGGATGCTGGCCTATTCCAGCATTGCCCAGATCGGCTACATGCTGTTGGGCATTGCGTTCTTGTCCTCGACCGGGCTGACGGCGGCGATCATCCATCTGTTCAACCACGGCATCACCAAGGCGGCGCTGTTCATGGGTGTGGGCGCTTATGTGATGCGCGCGGGCGGGTCGTTTTATGACGACATCGAAGGCATGGGGCGCAAGATGCCCTGGACCTCTGCCGCGGTTGTGATCGCGGGGCTGAGTTTGATTGGTGTTCCGGGCACCGCCGGGTTCATTTCGAAATGGGTGCTGGTTCAGGCGGCTTTGGAAAAGGGCTGGTGGCCGGTGGCCTTGCTGATTGTCGCCTCCAGTCTGCTGGCGGTGGTCTATGTCTGGCGCGCGATTGAGGTTTTATACTTGAAACCCGCGAAAACCGACGCGCGCGAGGTGCCCCTGTCGATGCTGGCGCCGATCTGGGTCGCCGCCCTTGCCACGATCTGGTTCGGGCTTGATACCGGCACCACGCTGACCGCTGCCCGCGCCGCCGCCGAAGGTCTGTTGGCGGGTTCCGCAGGGATGAGGTAAGCCGATGGACACCAACACGGCCATTCTGCTGACGATGCTGATCCCGACCTTTGCCGGTGTCAGCAACCTGATCCTGCGCGATCAACCCAATCTGCGCGACGGCGTGACGCTGGGTGCGGCGGTCGTGACCTTTTTGTGCGTGCTGACGATCCTTGGCAATGTCGGCAATAAAACGACCGGACATCTGACCCTGTTCTCCGTGATGCCCGGCCTTGACCTGGCCTTTAACGTTGAACCGCTTGGTTTGCTTTTTGCCATTGTTGCCAGTGGCTTGTGGATATTGACCCATCTTTACGGCATCGGCTATATGCGCGGCAATCACGAGGAAAACCACGCCCGGTTCTTTTCGGCCTTCAGTGTGGCAATCGCCGCCGTGATGGGCGTCGCCTTTTCCGCAAACATGTTCACTTTGTTTCTGTTTTACGAAGTGCTGACCTTGTCGACCTATCCGCTGGTGGCGCATAAGGGCACGCCCGAGGCGATCCGGGGTGCGCGCACCTATCTGGGCATCCTGCTGGGCACTTCGATCGGGCTGCAACTGATGGCAATTGTCTGGACCTATGAAATCACCGGCACGCTGGATTTCACCAAGGGCGGGATATTACAGGGCCATATCGCCGGGCCGATGGTGGCGGTTTTGCTGGCGCTTTACGCCTTTGGCATCGGCAAGGCCGCCCTGATGCCGTTTCACCGCTGGTTGCCAGCGGCGATGGTGGCGCCAACCCCGGTTTCGGCCTTGCTGCACGCGGTTGCCGTGGTCAAGGCCGGTGTGTTCACCATGCTGAAGGTCGGCATTTACATCTTTGGGATCGATTTTCTGGCCGAGTCCGGCGCCAGCGTCTGGCTGATGTGGCTGGCGGCGTTTTCGATCATCGCGGCCAGCGTCGTGGCCATGACCAAAGACAACCTGAAGGCCCGGCTGGCCTATTCCACGGTCAGCCAGCTGAGTTATATCACCCTTGGCATGGCGCTGGCCACCTCGATGGGCGCGCTGGGGGGCGGGATGCATATCGCCATGCATGCGATGGGCAAGATCACCCTGTTCATGTGCGCGGGGTCAATCTATGTCGCGACCCACAAGACCGAGATCAGCCAGATGACCGGCCTTGGACGCGTGATGCCGGTGACATTCGCGGCCTTTCTTGTGGGGGCCTTGTCGATCATCGGCCTGCCGCCGCTTGGAGGGTCATGGAGCAAGTGGCTGCTGGTCATGGGCGCTGCCGATACCGGCCAATGGGTGATGATCGCGGTTCTGATGATTTCCTCGCTTCTGAACGTCGCCTATCTGCTGCCCATTGTCGGCAAGGGTTTCTTCTTGCGCGGCGCAGCGCCGGCGTCAGGCTGGTCCGAGGCGGGCCTGCTGGTCTGGCTGCCACCGGCCGTCACCGCCTTTGGCTGTGTGCTGTTGTTCTTTTATGCCGGCGATTTGCAGGCCTTCCTAGCCCCGATTGTCGCGAAATGAGGGTGGATATGGATCCCAAAGGCGAAACCCCTGAGACCTATCCGGCGCTTGGTCGCGCGCTTTTATGGGTCGACAAGCCCGGCAGCGCCAGCAAGATATTCTATGCGCTGGCGGCGCTTTGCGCGGCGATGTTTCTGGCCAGCTTCACCTTTGAGGCCCATGGGCATTTTGAGGTTGAACATATCCCCGGATTTTACGCGATTTATGGCTTTGTGATGTTCACCGGCCTGATCCTGGCGGCGAAACTGCTACGCGTCTTCATCAAACGGCCCGAGGACTATTATGGCGACAAGGCGGTCGATAGCGAAGCCTATCCCGCCGATCAGATGGACAGGGGCGAATGATGCTGGCGACAACCCCCACCGCGTTTCTGTTTTTGCTGGCGGCGCTTTTGATGGTGCTTGTGCCGCAGGGCAGGGCGCGTGGCGTGCTCTTGCTGGTCGCGCCGGTGCTGGCGGGGCTGCATATCTGGTCGCTGCCGATGGGGCATCTCAGCACGCTCAGTTTCATGGGCCTCGATCTGGACATGATGCGGGTCGACAAGCTGTCACGGATTTTCGGGCTGATTTTTTGCCTCGCTGCGTTCTTAGGCAATCTATATGCGTGGCATGTCCGCGATACGGTGCAGCAGATCGCGGCCCTGTTATACGCGGGATCGGCCATCGGGGCGGTATTTGCGGGCGATCTGATCACCCTGTTTATCTATTGGGAAGGCACGGCGATCGCGTCGGTTTTCCTGATCTGGGCGCGGCGCACGACGGGGGCCTATCATACCGGTATGCGCTATCTGATCGTGCAGATCGGCTCTGGCGTCATTTTGCTGGCCGGTGCGGCATTGTTTTACCGCGAGACCGGCTCGCTGGCCTTTGAAAAGATGACCCTTGGGTCGGTTGCGACATGGCTGATTTTTCTCTCCTTCGGGATCAAGGCGGCCTTTCCCCTGCTGCACAACTGGTTGCAGGACAGTTATCCGGCGGCGACCATCACCGGCACGGTCATCCTGTCGGCCTTTACCACGAAACTGGCGATCTATGCTTTGGCGCGCGGTTTTGCCGGCACTGAGATCCTGATCTATATCGGGGCGGTGATGACCCTGTTTCCGATCTTTTTTGCCGAGATTGAAAACGACCTGCGACGGGTGCTGGCCTATAGTTTGAACAACCAGTTGGGCTTTATGGTGGTGGGGATCGGCGTTGGCACCGATATGGCCTTGAACGGCACCGCCAGCCATGCCTTTGCCCATATCCTTTACAAGGCGCTTCTGTTCATGAGCGTCGGGGCCGTGATGTTCCGGACCGGTACCTCCAAAGCCTCGGAACTGGGCGGGCTTTACCGCACTATGCCGCGCACGGCGATGTTCTGCCTTGTCGGGGCGGCGTCGATTTCGGCCTTTCCGCTGTTTTCGGGCTTTGTCACCAAATCGCTGATCCTGGATGCTGCGGCCTCTGAACATCATCCCTATGTCTGGCTGGCGCTGGTCTTTGCGTCGGCAGGTGTCCTAAGCCATTCCGGCATCAAAATCCCGTTCTTCACCTTTTTCGCCCATGACAGCGGCCTGCGCCCGCCCGAAGCCCCGGTTCATATGCAACTGGCCATGGGGATCACCGCCTTTTTGTGCATCGCGATCGGGGTCTTTCCGCAACCGCTTTATGCCCTGCTGCCCTATCCGGTGACGTTCAACGCCTATACGACCTATCATGTGGTCTGGCAGTTGCAATTGCTGCTGTTCGCGCTGCTGGCCTTTGGCGTTCTGATGCGGACCGGCATTCACCCGCCGGAAATCCGCGCCGTCAATCTGGACACGGACTGGACATACCGGCGTCTTGCGCCGTGGGTGATCGCCTCGGTCGCGGGCATCGTGGCGCTGATCTGGACGGCGCAGGCCGGGTTCTGGCAGCGGCGCGTGAACAATGTGATAACGGGGCTATACCGTTCACACGGGCCGGAGGGGCGCATCGCGCGGGTTTGGCCGACCGGATCAATGGTGTTGTGGATAGCGGTGTTGCTGGGCGTTACCCTGATCGTGACCTATTGGTCCTAGAGCGAAATGCGTTAAACTTGCTTCACCAAACGTTGCCTGAAATCAAAGATTTCAACGCGTCAGGTGATGCAATTTGCGCCAGGTATACCGCAATTCGGTTTAAGACCCTGACCCTTAGACAATGCTGGCCGCGACAAGGCCCCAGACCGTGCCCGCGATCAGTGAACCGATAAAGGCAAAGCTCAGGTAGGCGGCAAAGACTTTCGGTTTCACCAAAGCCCAGACCGCGACCGCGGCAGGGATACAGCTGACCCCTCCTGCCAGCACGAAGGCCATGGCGGCCCCCTGGCTCATTCCCTGGGCCAGCATTCCGGCCACCAGCGGTACGGCGGCATAACCGTTCAGATAGGCCGGCCCGCCCAGCAAGGCACCCAAAAGGATCGGCTGAAATCCGGTGCCGCCCAGGGCCGTGGCGATCCAGTCTGCCGGAATATAGGTGATCATCAGGCTTTCAAGAATATAGGCCAGCAACAGCCATTTGGTTAAGAACAGGGCGTTGCTAAGCGTTTCCTGTCTGAACGTATCGCGCCGCCCGGCGCTGTGCCAGAACGCCCAGACCGGTTTCTGGCTGAACGGATCAGGCCCGCACCCGCAAGACTTGGTTTTGATGATCTTAAGGGGGTCGCTAAAAAGACCCGTTCCCCCCAGCGCTTTGACGGCGAACCCGCCCAATAGCCCCATGCCGACCGCCGACAGGGCTTTGGCGATTGCGAAGTTCAAACCCAGTGTCCCTGCCGTGATGAAGAACATCGGCGGGTCCATCAACGGCGAGGCCAGCCAAAAGGCCATGACCGCCGAAAGCGGCGCGCCCATGGCCAAAAGGGCGGCGATGAAGGGGATCACCTCGCAGGAACAAAAGGGTGAAAGGCCGCCAAACAGGGCGGCGGCGATGATCATCCGCAACTCGCGCCCCTCAAAGGCGCGGGCCAATGTGGCTTCGGCCCCCGTGGCCTTCAAATAGCCGACCGCCAGAACCGCGAAGACGATGAAAGGCGCGGTGCCCAGCAAGGCATCTATCGTGAAGCGCAGCGTGTCGATCACCTGATCCGGCGCCAGAACCGCGACGGTGACAAGGATCAGCGGGCTTGCCAGCCAGGCCTTGTCGAGTTTTACCACTTTGCCGTGGTCGTGATCGTGCAGAACATTGCTCATTCAAGGTCTCCGTGGTCGTGGCCCGGTGATGCGGCATCAGCACAGCATTCCGACAGCAGGAATTTCGACAAATCGCGGATCATGTCATAGGCGACCGCCGCGCAGATGATGGAGCGGCCCCGCTTGGTTTGCAGAACCAGCCCTGCAAGGGTCAGGAACTTGACATGATGCGTCAGCGTGGACCCGGATATCCCGGTTTTCGCCCCAAGCTCGCCTATCGTCAGTCCTTCGGGGCCGGACCGGACCAATGCGCGCAATACGCCAAGGCGCTGTTCGCTGCCAAGGGCGGCAAAGGCTGTGGCGGCGGTTTCGATGGCCAGGTCTTGGGTGATGTTATCTTTCATATTTCTAGAAATATCGAAATATAATCTTTCCGTCAATCCCCCCTGATTGCAGCCGTCGCTGCGGCTGCTATGGTGCCGCTATGGCGCAACCCCTTTCCCTGCTGACCCAAGAAATAAAGGCCTGTCGCCTGTGTGCCGACCGGTTCGCCGCGACCGTCACGGCGCACCGCCCGCGACCGGTGATCCGGGTCCGGCGGGGCGCGGCCATTCTGGTTGCGGGGCAGGCCCCCGGCGCCAGAGTGCATGACAGTGGCCTGCCGTTTGACGACGCATCGGGCGATCGGTTGCGCGACTGGATGGGTGTCGGGCGGGATGCCTTTTATGACCGAGCAAAAATCGCGGTCGTGCCGATGGCTTTTTGCTTTCCGGGCTATGATGCCAAGGGCGCCGATCTGCCGCCCCCGCCGATCTGTGCCGCCACATGGCATCGACGGGTTTTCGATCTGGCAGGCCCCTTCGCGCTGACATTGCTGGTCGGCGGCAGCGCCCAGAACTGGCATCTGGGCCGGAAATCGCCGGTCACAGCCACGGTCAGGGCCTGGCGCGACTTTGCGCCCGGTGTTTTCCCATTGCCCCATCCCAGTTGGCGGAATACGGGATGGTTGAAAGCCAATCCATGGTTTGCCGCCGAGGTGTTGCCCGCGTTGCAGGCGGCGGTCAGCAATGCAATGAAAGGGACCAGATGACCCCGCTTGACACAGCCCATGATGCGATGGAAAGCGCACCGCAGAACGACGCCGCGCGGTTGCGGTTTTATGAGCGGCTGGCCGATAGTGAGCTGTTTCTGATCCTGACCGGGGAACCCGTCACCGATCAGGTAGAGCCGCTGATTTTCCCGGTCGAAGCCGACAACTATGTTCTGGTATTTGACAGGCTTGAACGGCTGGCCGCGTTCGCCGATCGCGAAACACCCTATGCCGCGTTGTCGGGCCGGAAACTGGTTAACCTGTTGGCCGGGCAGGACCTTGGGTTGGGGGTCAATCTTGGGGTGGCCCCCTCCAGCATTCTGGTGCCCGCTGCGGCGGTGGAGTGGCTGGTGCAGGCGCTGGCCAACGAAGCGGATGAGGTTGAGGCCAGCCTGAAGGAACTGATCACGCCGTTCGGCCTTCCGGGGGATTTCTTGCAGGCTTTGGACGGCAAACTGGCGGCTTTGGCGGGGGCGGCACAGTGCGCCTATCTGGCCGGTTCGGTGTTTGACGACGGCAGCAAAGGCCTGTTGCTGTGCTTTGCCGATGCGGACCCGGCTGCCGAAACGGCCCTGCGACAGGCGGCAACAGAGGCGGTCAGTTTCAGCGCTGAGGCCCTGTCACTGGATATTGCCTTTCTTGCGGCGGACAACCCGGTGGTCGACCGGTTGCAAAAGGTTGGTCTGCGGTTTGACATGCCCCAGCCACAGCCAGAGGAACCCACCTTGCGGCTGGCACCCGGCATGAACCCGGCCAAGCCGCCGATCCTGCGCTGAACCGGGAAATCCGTCTGACAGACGGCGCTGGGCGGCGCTTGAATACGCGCCGTCAGTATCCGGCGTTTCGGTCAACCAGATGCACAAAGGGTTCACCGGCCTCGCCGCGGCGGATGTTTTCCGCAATCGTGTCCGAGGCACTTTCCGCCCGTGTGGCCGAAGCGATATGCGGCGTGACGGTTATTTGTTTGTGCGTCCAAAAAGGATGATCCACTGG
>JAURMY010000062.1 GCA_030830465.1 Alphaproteobacteria bacterium | reverse complement strand
TGCGGTCGAAAAAGCCCATGGCCATTTCAAACCCCGTGCTGTTTCTGGCCAGCGACCGTGAACTGGCCGAAGAAGCATGGGCCGGCGACATCATTGGCATACCCAATCACGGCCAGTTGCGCATCGGCGACAGCCTGACCGAAGGCGAGGCGCTGAAATTCACCGGCATTCCGTCTTTTGCGCCTGAACTGCTGCAATCCGTGCGCGCCACCGACCCGATGAAGGCCAAACATCTGGACAAAGCCCTGATGCAATTTGCCGAGGAAGGTGCCGCCAAGGTCTTCAAGCCGACCATCGGCTCTGGCTTTATTGTCGGTGTGGTCGGGGCGCTGCAATTTGAAGTTCTGGCCAGCCGGATCGAACAGGAATATTCGCTGCCTGTCCGGTTTGAACCGACGCAATTCACCTCTGCCCGGTGGGCAAGCGGCCCGAAAGACCGGCTTGAGGCGTTTCTGAACGCCAATAAGGGCCATATCGCGCTGGATCACGACGGTGACCCGGTCTATCTGACCCGTCTGCAATGGGACATCGACCGGATCCACCGCGACTTCCCGGAACTGACCCTGAGCGCCACCAAGGAAATGCAGGTCTGAGGTTTATTCCAGCTTGATCCGCCGTGGCCGCGGCGTGCCGCGCGACGCGACCTGTGCCGCCGGTGCCGCAATGACCGGCCCTGACGGCGCCCGGCGGCGGCCAAGTTTCGAACTGACGAAAAGGATCAGTCCGGACAAACCGAAAACAACCATCGCCCCGGCAGCAATATCCGCAAGCCAGGTGCCCAGGCGACTGTCATACCAGCCGCTTGCATGGATCGATTTGAACAGATCGCCATAGTAATATTTATAATCGACCTGCCGGCCGTCGGGATCAAAGGTAATGCGCGTATAGCCCTGCTTGACCCAGTAATATCCGTTTGCCTTGACGACGATCACTTCCTCGTAATCGTCGTTCTGAAACCGCCAGACATCGCGGTTGTGGTAACTATCGGTCGTGCGCAGCCGGAACGTGCCCGCCCCGAACACCCGTTTCGCAATCTCCCGCGCGCCGGTTTCGTCCACGGCCATCGGGCTTGGCCATTTGTCAATGACCGCTTCATTGAAATTCTGGTTCGGAAGCATCCCCAGAACCAGACTGGAATGGTTCATGTAAAGCCCGGTCAACCCGATTGCGATGATCCATGGAAGGACAAAGAACCCAAGCCAGCCATGGATCGTCCGAAGCAGCCCGACAAAGCCGGAAGAAGAATTGCGCATGATACCTGCCCGTTATTGTTTTCCGTGACCCTAGCAGGATTGCCCCTAATAGAAACCCAATCCATGCATTTTTTCACGAATTGTTGCCATTCCACCAACAAACACGGGCAATGAAATGCGCAAGCAATCGCCGTGGGACCATCTGCGCGTCCCACGATTTTCGTCGCCAATGCGTCGCATATGTGATGGGCGCAAACGGCTGATCCGACCGAATTCCCGGCGCTCTCCGGCATTCACCCGGATAATATTGCGGAAATGTCACAATTTCCCATCGGTTTTTTCGATTTTGTTGCTGTTATTGAAACAATATATTCCCTTGCGGCGGATTGGCCATTTTACCGTTTGGCGCGTTGACCCAAGCGCAGTTTTTCACTACGTAAGGCCCAAGTGGGCCGCCCAGACCGTGGCCAATTTGCAGCAGCACGCGTTGCAAAGAACCACGCCTCATATGATGGGATCACATGACAAAATTTTCTGACCTGAACTTGGACCCGAGGGTTCTGAAGGCGATCGACGAAGCGGGTTATCAAACGCCGACGCCGATTCAGGCGCAGGCCATTCCACACGCCCTGGAAGGCCGCGATGTCTTGGGCATTGCCCAGACCGGCACCGGCAAAACCGCGTCCTTCGTGCTGCCGATGGTCACCAAACTGGGACAGGGCCGGGCCCGCGCCCGGATGCCCCGCTCATTGGTTCTGGCGCCGACACGCGAACTGGCGGCCCAGGTTGCGGAAAACTTTGAAACCTATGCCAAGCATACCAAGCTGACGATGGCGCTCTTGATCGGTGGCGTCAGCTTCAAGGATCAGGACCGGTTGATTGACCGGGGCGTCGACGTGCTGATCGCAACACCGGGGCGGTTGCTTGATCACTTTGAGCGCGGCAAACTGATGCTGACCGGCGTGCAGATCATGGTGGTGGACGAAGCGGACCGGATGCTTGATATGGGGTTCATCCCCGATATCGAACGCATCTTCAAACTGACACCCTTTACCCGCCAAACCCTGTTCTTCTCGGCGACCATGGCGCCGGAAATCACTCGGATCACCCAGGAATTCCTGCACAATCCGGTGCGCGTCGAAGTGGCGCGGCAGGCCACCACATCAGAAACCATCACCCAGGCGGTCTGTGTCTTCAAACCCTCGCGCAAGGACCGCACCGCCAGCGAAAAGCGCGAACTTCTGCGCCAGATCATCAAGATGGAAGGCGAAAAGCTGACCAACGGCATCGTTTTCTGCAACCGCAAGGTCGATGTCGATATCGTGGCGAAATCGCTCAAAAAACACGGGCTGGACGCCGCCGCAATTCACGGCGACCTCGATCAGTCGGTGCGCACCCGGACCCTGACGGCCTTTCGCGATGGTGAATTGAAACTGCTGATCGCCTCGGACGTGGCCGCGCGCGGCCTGGATGTGCCTTCAGTCAGCCATGTGTTCAACTTTGACGTGCCAACCCACCCCGAGGATTACGTCCACCGGATCGGCCGCACCGGCCGCGCCGGCCGGGAAGGCCGGGCCTTCACGCTTTGCGCCACAGCGGATGAGAAATACCTAAAAGCCGTCGAAGAGCTGGTGCAAAAAGAGATCCCGCGCCTTGAAATGCCAGGCATCACCGCCGCCCAACCGGAACCCGAAGCCCCTGCCCGCCCCGCGCGCAAACCCCGCGCGCCGCGCAAGGAAACCGCACCCGAAACCCCGGTCGCGCAACTTGATCCGGCGGAAAAACCAAAGGCCAAACCGGCCAAGGAACCGGCCGAACCGCAACAACACCCATCGCGCGGCGGCAATCGCAGAAATACCGACAGCGGCCCGGTGGTCGGCATGGGCGATCACGTGCCCGCCTTCCTGCAACGCAGTTTCTGACCGCACCACAGCCCGCCCATTCTTTTCGGTTAAAATATCCCAGGGGGGTTCGGGGGGACAGCGTCCCCCCGCCTGCGCGCGTCAGCGCCATCCCTGCCTCAGGCGGCCACCAAACGGTTGATCAGCACCTGAACTTCGGGCTTTTTACCAATGGTTTCATTCGAGATTTGCCGAACCGCGCGGGTGATCAACTCTTCCAGCGCATCGTCTGACAGGATCACTTTCGTCGTCGCCCGCGACAGCTGATATTCGATCCCCTCTTCGATCAGTTCGGCCAAAGAATGCTCTGTTCCCGCCGGATCGGGCAAGCCCTTGGTCTCGACCCAGGCGCCGCCCAAAGGCGCGTCATCCTCATCGATGATGATACCGACCACCACATGCCCGTTCAACGCCATGCGGATACGGTCCCGCACAATTCCGTCCATCGCCCCGATCACCACGCTGCCGTCCAGATAGCTGCGCCCGGCCTCGATCCGTTCAACAATCCGGGGCGCATTGCCCGAAAGGCTGACCATCGTGCCGTTTGGTGCGATCACCGCCTTGATCCCCTTGGCCTCGGCAATCATTGCATGTTCGCGCAAATGCCGGTGCTCGCCATGCATCGGGATCAGGAATTGCGGCTTCATCAGGTCGTGCAAAGCTTCCAGATCGGGGCGGTTGGCATGGCCTGACACATGGTATTTGCCGCCATGATCCTCCACCACGTTCACCCCCATCTCGCTGTATTTATTGATGATTCGCCCGACGGAAACCTCATTTCCCGGGATGGTTTTTGAGGAAAACAGAAACATGTCCCCGTCCCGCAGGGTGATGCCGTTATACTTGCCATTCGCCAGTTGCGCCGATCCTGCCCGCCTTTCGCCTTGCGATCCGGTCACAAGGATCATCAGGTCGTTGCGGGCGACCTCGTCGCTGTCCTCAAGCGAAACCGTTGGCGGAAAATTGGTCAGAACCCCGGTCGCCTGTGCCACGGCGATCATCTTTTGCATCGCCCGGCCCAAAACCAGAATGGTGCGCCCGGCATCCACACCGGCCTGCGCCAATGTCTTCAGCCGCGCCACATTCGAGGCAAAAGTGGTCGCCACAACCAGCCCCTCGGCCGACTTGATCAGATCGGCGATCGGCCCGGTCAAGGTGGATTCCGAACGTCCCGGCAGCGGCGAAAAGATATTCGTGCTGTCGCAGATCATCGCGCGCACGCCCTTTTTCGCCACCTTCTGCCACAGTTTTGGATCAAAGGCCTCGCCCACCAACGGCGCGCCGTCCAGCTTGAAATCGCCCGTATGCACCAGCCGCCCTTCGGGCGTGTCGATCACCAGCGCCGAACTTTCGGGAATGGAATGGGCCACCGGCAGAAAGCTGACCGTGAAGGGACCGGCCGTCACGCTTTCGGGATAGGCGGCGACCTCGGTCACGCAATCGGTATTGCGGCCCTGCTCCTCCAGTTTCACCCGGGCGATTGCGGCGGTAAAGGCGCGGGCATAGACCTTGACCGGGATCCGCCCCCACAGGATGCCAAGCGCGCCGATATGATCCTCATGCGCGTGGGTGATGAAAATCGCCTCAACCCGGTCGATGCGTTCAATGATCCAGGCGGCATCGGCAAAGATCAGGTTGACCCAGGGCGAGCCGTCCATATCCGGGAAAGTCACCCCCAGATCGACGATGATATACCGCTCCTGCCCGGCGGGCCCATAACCATAGACGTAACAGTTCATGCCAATTTCACCCGCCCCGCCAAGTGGCAGGTAGATCAGTCGGTTCTCAGCCATCAATGGGCCCTTCGGTTAAATGCGTTGATATGGACCAGCCCGGTCATCGTCAGTTCGCCGTCCACCAGATCAAACAGACCGGCTTCCTGATCAAACAACGTGGCCAGACCGCCGGTAGCGATCACCTTCATCGGGCGGTCGCGCTCCTGTTTGATCTGCGCGACGATGCGCTCGATCAGCCCGACATAGCCCCAGTAAATCCCCGCCTGCATACAGGCGACCGTATTGGTGCCGATGGCGCTTTGCGGTTTGGTGGCGTCCACATGCGGCAGGGCGGCAGCGGCCAGATGCAGCGCGCGCACCGACAGGTTGACGCCGGGCGCGATCACCCCGCCGATATAGGCCCCGTCCTTGGCCACCACGTCAAAGGTCGTGGCGGTGCCGAAATCCACCACGATCAGGTCACCGCCATATTGCCGGTAGGCCCCGACCGTGTTGACCAGACGGTCGGCCCCGACCTGGGTATCGGCATCCACCCGCACATCGACCGGCAAAAGGCAATCGGGTTTGCCCACCACCAGCGGGCGGCAGTCAAAATAGCGGTTGGACAGCAGGCGCAGATTGAACACGACCTGCGGCACCACCGAGGATACCACCACATCGGTGATTTTTACATCGACCCGCTTTAATTGCATCAGGGTGCGCAGCCAGACGTAATATTCATCCGCCGTACGCTGGTGCTCAGTCGCGCAGCGCCAGCTTTCGACAAACTCTTTGCCGTCATGGATCGCGAAAACCGTGTTGGTATTCCCTACGTCAATGGCAAGCAGCATGATCGGTCCTTTCGTCAGGTCCTAGAAATAGACATCCGCCGCGGGAATATGGTGCACCCCGTCAGCGGCTTTTAGAACAAGTGCGCCATGCTCGTCCACCGTCTGAAACGTGCCGACGGTTTCGGTCTTTGCGGTGCGCGCGGTGATCACCTCGCCCAGACGCGCGGCATGATCCAGCCAGGCGGTGC
>JAURMY010000061.1 GCA_030830465.1 Alphaproteobacteria bacterium | reverse complement strand
GTGGTCGATTTCGCCCGGCAACGCGGCATCCTGTGCCAGGGGCGCGGCTCGGCGGCGAACTCGGTCACCTGTTATGCCCTTGGCGTCACCTCGGTCAGCCCGGAAATCGGCACCATGGTGTTTGAACGCTTTGTGTCCGAGGCGCGGGACGAACCCCCCGATATCGACGTCGATTTCGAACATGAACGGCGCGAAGAGGTGATCCAGCACATCTATGAACGCTATGGCCGCCACCGCGCCGGCCTGTGCGCGACGGTGATCCACTATCGCGGCAAACGGGCGATCCGCGAAGTCGGCACGGCGATGGGGCTGACCAATGACACCATATCGGCCATGTCCTCACAGCTTTGGGGCTGGGGCAGCAGCCAGATGCCCGAAACCCGCCTGCGCGAGATCGGCCTTGACCCCGCCGACAAACGGCTGGCGCAGGTTCTGGACCTTTGCGCGCAGATCCGGGGCTTTCCCCGCCATCTGTCCCAGCATGTCGGCGGCTTCATCATGACCGAGGGGCGGCTTGACGAACTGATCCCGATCGAAAACGCCACCATGGAAGACCGCACCGTGATCTGCTGGGACAAGGACGATATCGACGCGCTGGGTATCCTCAAGGTCGATGTGCTGGCCCTTGGCATGCTCAGTTGCATCCGCAAGGCGTTTGACCTGATGCACCGGCATCACCGGCTGGAATACACTCTTGCCACCCTGCCGCCCGAGGACCCGGCGGTTTATGACATGCTGTGCAAGGCCGACAGTGTGGGGGTGTTTCAGGTCGAAAGCCGGGCGCAGATGAATTTCCTGCCCCGCATGAAGCCCCGCTGTTTTTACGATCTGGTGATCGAGGTCGCGATCATCCGGCCGGGGCCCATTCAGGGCGATATGGTGCATCCCTATATCCGGCGGCGCAACGGCGAGGAAAAGGTGGTGTTCCCGTCTGACGAACTGGGGGCGGTTCTGGGCAAGACCCTTGGCGTGCCCCTGTTTCAGGAACAGGCCATGCAGATCGCCATCATCGGCGCGGGCTTCACCCCGGACGAGGCGGACCGCCTGCGCCGCGCGCTGGCGACTTTCAAGAAATCCGGCACCATCCACCTGTTCCGCGACCGGTTCCTCAAGGGGATGCTGAAAAACGGCTACGCGGCGGATTTCGCCGACCGCTGTTTTTCCCAGATCGAAGGCTTTGGCGAATACGGCTTTCCCGAAAGCCACGCCGCCAGTTTTGCGCTGCTGGTCTATGCCAGCGCCTGGATCAAGAAACACCATCCCGGCATTTTCGCCTGTGCGCTGCTCAATTCCCAGCCGATGGGGTTTTACGCCCCGGCCCAGATCGTGCGCGATGCCCGCGAACACGGGGTTCCGGTGCTGCCGGTCTGTATCAACAATTCCTTCTGGGACAACGTGATGGAACCCGCCCCCAGGGGCGGCCTTGCCCTGCGGCTGGGGTTCCGGCAGATCAAGGCGATGCGCGAGGAAGAGGCGACCTGGATCACCGCCGCCCGCGGCAACGGCTATCAGACGGTCGAGGATGTCTGGCGCCGCGCCGGCACTCCGCCGCGCCTGCTTTACACCCTGGCCGAGGCGGATGCCTTTGCCGCCCTGAACCTGTCCCGCCGCGAGGCCCAGTGGCAGGCCCGCGCCATCACCGGCGACGATCCCCTGCCACTGTTTTCCCGCGAACTGGAAGGCGAAAACATCCTAGAACCCCGCGTCAACCTGCCCGAGATGACCGAGGGCGAACATGTGGTCGAGGATTACGTCACCATGCGCCTGACCCTCAGGTCACATCCGCTGGCCCTGCTGCGGCCGCTGCTGACGCCGATGCCCCCCGCCCCGGCCTTCTCAATGGCGCAAATATCCCCGCCGGAGGCATAGATTCTTGCTGTCGCGCCCTGAAACTTTCATGCCTCCGGCGGGGATATTTCAACCTCTGAGAAGGTCTGTTTGCCCAATGACAAACGGCCGGTCGCGGCACCATCAAAGCGTTTTGAACAGAACCAGCGCGTCGACATAGCCCTTGGTCGGGTGGTGAAAGGCCAATGGCAGGCGACCCACTTCGGCAAAGCCGTTGTCGTGCCAGATTTTGATCGCGCGGATGTTGGTCGCAACGACAAAATTGAACTGCATCGCCCGAAAATTCATGTCCCGCGCCGTGGTCAGGGCATGATCCAGCATGGCGCGGGCGACCCCCTTGCCCCGCGCCGCCGGCGCTGTTGCAAAGCCGCAGTTGCAGACATGCGCGCCGCCGCCTTTCTGGTTCGGGCAAATGTAATAGGTGCCCAGAACCACGGCGCCTTTGAAAGCGACGAACACACGATGCGAGCCGCCCGCCCAATAATCCAGCGCCGCCTCGCGGCTGATATCGGACGGCTGGGTATAGGTATCCCCGGCGCGGAACACCGGTTCGAGGATCGCCCAGATCGCTGGGTGGTCAGCTGAAACCGCCTCCCGGATTGCGATCAATATTCAACCACGGCGCGGATGCTTTTGCCCTCGTGCATCAGATCGAAACCCTTGTTGATGTCGTCCAGCGACAGTTTGTGGGTGATCATCGGGTCGATCTCGATCTTGCCCTGCATGTACCAGTCCACGATTTTCGGCACGTCGGTGCGACCGCGAGCGCCGCCGAATGCGGTGCCGCGCCAGCTGCGGCCGGTCACCAGCTGGAACGGGCGGGTGGAAATCTCGGCGCCCGCCGGGGCCACCCCGATGATGATGCTTTCGCCCCAGCCTTTATGGGCGCTTTCCAGCGCGGTGCGCATCACGCCGACATTGCCGGTCGCGTCAAAGGTATAGTCGGCACCGCCCTTTGTCAGTTCGACCAGATGGCCGACCAGATCGCCTTTGACCTCGGACGGGTTGACGAAATCGGTCATGCCGAACTGTTTGGCCATCGGCACTTTTGACGGGTTCAGGTCCACGCCCAAGATCTGATCCGCCCCGGCCAGGCGCAGGCCCTGCACCACGTTCAGGCCAATTCCACCCAGACCGAACACGATCGCCCGCGCCCCGATTTCGACCTTGGCCGTGTTGATCACCGCCCCGATGCCCGTTGTCACGCCGCAGCCGATATAGCAAATCTTGTCAAACGGTGCGTCGCTGCGCACTTTGGCCAGCGCGATTTCCGGCAGGACCGTGTGATTGGCGAAGGTCGAGCAGCCCATGTAATGCAGGATCGGCGTGCCATCCAGCATCGAAAACCGCGAGGTGCCGTCGGGCATCAGGCCCTGGCCTTGCGTGCCGCGGATTTTCTGGCACAGGTTGGTTTTCGGGTTCAGGCAGTATTCGCATTCGCGGCATTCCGGCGTGTAAAGCGGGATCACATGGTCGCCCGGTTTCAGGCTGGTCACGCCTTCGCCCACTTCGATCACCACGCCCGCCCCTTCATGGCCCAGAATGGCCGGAAACAGTCCCTCGGGGTCGGCACCGGACAGGGTGAACTCATCCGTGTGGCAGATGCCGGTCGCCTTGATTTCAACCAGAACTTCCCCGGCCCGGGGCCCGTCCAGATTGACCTCCATGATTTGCAGCGGCTGGCCGGCTTTCATCGCAACGGCGGCACGAGTACGCATATGATTTCCCCCTTCTTGGTCGAATGCAGGCGACAGACTGCGGGATTTCCCGGCCTGATGCAACAGGGGCTTGGCGCAAGGTCAGGCATTTTCTCGTGTTGCAGTTGGCCGGCTTTGGCTTAGGTTGGGGCAGGGTCATAATGACAGGGCCATGGCGCGGAACATGCATACAGAAATCACCGATGTGCTGATCGTTGGCGGCGGGGTAAACGGCGCGGGAATCGCACGCGACGCCGCCGGACGGGGCCTGTCGGTCACGCTGGTCGAACAGGGGGATCTGGCCTCGGCCACATCATCGGCCTCGACCAAGCTGTTTCACGGCGGGCTGCGCTATCTGGAGCAATATGATTTCCTGTTGGTGCGCAAAGCCCTGAAAGAGCGGCAGATATTGCTGCGCATGATGCCCCATATTGCCCATCCGATGCGCTTTGTTCTTCCCCATGTCAAAGGCATGCGCCCGGCATGGATGCTTAGGGTCGGGCTGTTCATTTACGACCATCTGGACCTTGGCCAGACCCTGCCCAAAACCCGTATGCTGAGGCTTCGCAGCGATGTTGCGGGGCAGGCCCTGAAGCCACACCTGACGCGGGCCTTTGAATATTCCGACGGCTGGGTCGATGACGCGCGGCTGGTGGTCTTGAACGCGCGCGACGCAGCGGATCGCGGGGCGCGGATCCTGACGCGGACGCGGCTGGAACATGCCCGGCGGGACGGCGCGGAATGGCTGGCCGATCTGCATCAGACCGACACCGGCAACAGGGTGCGGATTCGCGCAAGGGCGCTGATCAATGCGGGCGGGCCGTGGGTCAACCGGGTGATTGATACGCTTGAGGGCGTGGTGCCGCCCGATCCGGTGCGTCTGGTGCGCGGGTCACATATCGTAGTGAAAAAGCTGTTTGATCACGACCGCGCCTATTTCTTTCAACTGCCGGACGGGCGGATCATTTTTGCGATCCCCTATCAGGGCGAATTTACCCTGATAGGGACGACGGATGTCGATCATCAGGGCGATCCGTCCGTCGCGGTCTGTTCAAAGGAAGAGGCTGAATATCTGTGCCGCGCAGCCTCGGATTACTTTGCCCGGCCGGTGGTGCCCGCCGATATCATCTGGACCTATGCCGGGGTGCGGCCGCTGGATGACACGCTGGAGGGCAGCGCCAGCAAGGCGTCGCGGGATTATCACATCAAGGTCAGTGACAAGGATGGCACAGCGCCGCTGATCAGTATTTACGGCGGCAAGATCACCACTTACCGCAAACTGGCGGAACAGGCGGTGGCCGAACTTGCGCCCTATGTCGAACTGTCGGGCCTGCCTTGGACCGATCACGCGCCGCTGCCCGGCGGTGATTTTGCAGCGGCGGACCGCGCGGCGGTGATTGCCGCCCTGTCGGCGGACCATCCCTATCTGGACGCGACCACATGCGCCCGCCTGATCGCCGCCTATGGCACTTTGGCCGGTAAAATGCTGGGCGAGGCGACCAGCATGGCCGATCTGGGGCGGGATTTCGGTGCGGGGTTGACGGCATGCGAGGTGAACTGGTTGCGCCGCCGGGAATGGGCGGTTACCGCCCAAGACATCCTGTGGCGGCGCAGCAAACTCGGCCTGCGGGTCATACCGGAGCAGGCCGCTGAACTGGATATCTGGCTGAAGGAGAACCCATTGTGATGTATCTTTTGGCGATAGATCAGGGCACGACCTCCAGCCGCGCGATCCTGTTTGATGCCTCTCTTCGGCCCGTCGCCATTGGCCAGCAGGAGTTTCCCCAGCACTTCCCGCAATCCGGCTGGGTGGAACATGACCCCGAGGATATCTGGCAATCGGTTCTGTCCACCTGCCGCACCGCCCTGTCGGGATATGATCCGCGTGAAGTTGCGGCGCTGGGCATCACCAACCAGCGGGAAACGGTTGTGGTTTGGGACAAATCCACCGGACAGGCTTTGGGCAACGCGATCGTCTGGCAGGACCGGCGCACCGCCGATCTGTGCGCCCGGTTGCGCGTGGATGGCGCGGAAGCGATGGTCACCGCCAAGACCGGCCTGCTGCTGGATCCCTATTTTTCGGCAACCAAACTGGCATGGTTGCTGGACAACCACCCCGGCGCAAGGACGCGGGCGGCAAATGGCGACCTGTTGTTTGGCACGATTGACAGCTTTCTGATCTGGCGGCTGACCGGCGGCAAGACCCACGCGACCGATGCCACCAATGCCGCGCGCACGATGCTATATGACATCGGCACGGGCCAGTGGGACGACGCTCTTTTGGCCCTGTTCAACATCCCCGCCGCGATGCTGCCTGACGTGCGCGATTGCGCCGCCGATTTCGGAACGACCGATCCGGGGCTGTTGGGAACTGCCCTCCCGATCCGGGGGGTCGCGGGCGACCAACAGGCCGCGACCGTCGGGCAGGCCTGTTTCACGCCCGGCATGATGAAATCGACCTATGGCACCGGCTGTTTTGCCCTGCTGAACACGGGCAGCGAAAAAGTAACTTCGACCAACCGGCTGTTGACCACTATTGCATATCAGTTGAACGGCAAGCCGACCTATGCGCTGGAAGGCTCGATCTTCGTGGCCGGGGCGGTGGTGCAATGGCTGCGCGACGGGCTGAAGATCATCGCCTCTGCCAGCGAAACCCAGACCCTGGCCGAGGCCGCCGATCCGGGCCAACAGGTCTATTTGGTGCCCGCCTTTACCGGGCTTGGCGCGCCCTATTGGGACGCCGAAAGCCGTGGCGCCATTTACGGCCTGACCCGCGCCACCGGCCCGCGCGAACTGGCCCGCGCCGCGTTAGAAAGCGTGGCCTTCCAGACCCG
>JAURMY010000060.1 GCA_030830465.1 Alphaproteobacteria bacterium | reverse complement strand
GTGCATCTGTGGTCCCATTGCGGCGGCAAGCTGAACTGGGACAAGGATCAGGCGATGTTCCGCCCTGACGCGACCCGCCCGCCGCTGGGTGCAGACGGCACGGGTTTTGTGATCGCCGCCGGTACCGCCAACGGTCATCTGGACGCGGCTTTGGTGATGGCGGATGCGGATGCCGCCGGCAGCCGCGCCGCGGCGGAGGCGGGCAGCAAGCCCGTTGACGCCCCGGCCCCTGTGGCCGCCAGCGACGCTGAAAGCCCGATCCTGCCGGTCTGGTCCATGCCCCAGGGCGCCAGCGCCAAGCTGCGCGCAAAGACCTGGCTTGACTATCAGAACGACGTGAAGGTTTCCGACGTGCGTCTGGCCGCGCAAGAAGGCTATGAAAGCGTTGAACATACCAAACGCTACACCACGCTTGGCATGGCCTCGGATCAGGGCAAGCTCAGCAATATCAACGGGCTTGCGGTTCTGGCCGACAGCCTGAACGCGGAAATCCCGCAGGTTGGCACCACCACCTTCCGCCCGCCCTATCACCCGATTTCTTTCGGCGCGATTGCGGGTGATGCGCGCGGGGTGTTGTTCAAACCGATCCGCAAGACCCCGATTCATGACTGGATCGACACCAATGGCGGCCATTGGGAACCGGTCGCCGACTGGCGCCGCCCCTATTGTTTTCAGAAATCCGGCGAGACCGTGAAACAGGCGGTGACGCGCGAAATCCTCAACACCCGGCAGAATGTCGGCCTGCTGGATGCTTCCACCCTTGGCAAGATCATCGTCAAAGGCCCGGATGCGGGCAAGTTTCTGGACATGCTCTATACCAATATGATGTCCAATCTGGCGGTCGGCAAATGCCGCTATGGCCTGATGTGCAACGAAAACGGGTTTCTGTCAGATGACGGCGTGGTCGCGCGCTTGTCCGAGGACACATTTCTGTGCCACACCACTTCGGGCGGCTCGGACCGTATCCACGGCTGGATGGAAGACTGGCTGCAATGTGAATGGTGGGACTGGAAGGTCTATACCGCCAACGTGACGGAACAATATGCCCAGATCGGCGTGGTCGGCCCCAATGCCCGCAAGGTGCTTGAGGCGATGGGCGTCGAAGGCATGGATATTTCCGCCGAGGCGATGCCCTTCATGACCTTCAAGGATGGCAAGATCGGCGGCATCCAGGCCCGGCCCTACCGCATTTCCTTCTCGGGTGAGCTCAGCTACGAGGTTGCCGTGCCGGCCTCACAAGGGCTCGCGTTCTGGCAGGCCGCTCTTGAGGCCGGGCGCCCGTTCGGCATCCAGCCTTACGGCACCGAGGCTTTGCACGTGATGCGGGCCGAAAAGGGCTTTATCATGATCGGCGACGAAACCGACGGCACCGTGATCCCGCAAGATTTGAACCTGCACTGGGCGATTTCCAAGAAAAAAGCGGATTTTCTGGGCAAGCGGGCGCAGGAACGGTCCTTCATGCAAAATCCCGACCGCAAACAACTAGTCGGCCTTTTGACCGAAGACCCGCAGGTGATTCTGCCGGATGCGGCCCATGCGGTTGAAGGCCCGAAAAAGGCAAACGGGATGGAAAACATGATCGGGCATGTCACCTCGACCTATTATTCCCCCACTTTGGGCCATTCAATCGCGATGGCGCTGATCAAAGGCGGATCGCGCCGCATGGGCGAAACCCTGAGCTTTCCGGTGGGCGAGGGCAAGGTGATCAAAGCCAAAGTTGTCGATCCGGTATTTCTGGACAAAGAGGGGGCGCGGGCCAATGTCTGAGGCGGTTTCGATCCTGAATGGCGCTGAATTCAAAGGCGCTGTCACCCTGCGCGAAGCGGGTCTGCGCGGCATGATCACCCTGCGCGGCGATCTGGCGGATGACAAGCTGGCGGCGGCGGTGAAATCCGCAACCGGTCTGGCGATGCCGCCCGTACGCGGTATCCGTGAAGGCAAGAACGGCGCGGTGGCCTGGATGTCGCCTGACGAACTGTTGCTGATGGTGGCCTATGACAAGGCCGAAGCGACGCGCGCCAGACTGGCCCGGGCGCTGGACGGCCAGCACGCGCTGGCGGTCAATGTGTCAGATGCCCGCGCGACCTTTACCCTGATCGGAGAGGGTGTGCGCGAAGTGATCGCCAAAGGCTCGCCCGCAGACCTGTCTGAAGGCGCGCTGCCGGTGGGCGAGATCCGGCGCAGCCGCATCGGACAGATTGCGGCCGCCTATTGGCTGAGTGATGCGCAGACCATGAATGTGGTTTGTTTCCGGTCGGTCGGGGCACATCTCTATTCCTGGCTGTGCACGGCGGCAACAAAAGGCACCCTGCCCAAAGCGCTGTAAACACGGGACTTCCCGCGAATCTGTTGCCAAAATGACGCGTGTTTCGCCGCGCGCAGCAAGAATTTGTCTCAAAATTGATCATAAGTCTTCCCATTTTCGCCACTTTACGCGGGCAAAACAACGTCAACTCATACCGTTAGTACCTAGTAAAGGGGGTTGAAGTGTTGAAGTTGAAAACAGCCGTAATCCTGGCCTGCGCATCGTTCCTGGGCGCCTGTGCCACCGTTGAAACCACGCGCAACGCACCGTTTGAAAGCGCGACCGCAACCGTCGGCCTGCAAAGCACGCGCAGCGCCAGTTGGCGGGTGCAGGCGGTAAATGTGGTGGTACCTGAAACCTTAACGGTGTCCGAAGCCAATCTTTATATGCCCAAAGCGGATATCGTCTGGCGCGAGGATCATTTCGGCGACCGCCGCGCCCAGGTCAAAGCCATCGTCGAAATGGGTGTGACCCAGGCCGTATTTGATATGGACGGCGTTGAGCCGGTGATTGTCGATATTGAACTGACCCGGTTTCATGCCCTGACACAAAAGGCCCGCGCCACCATCGGCGGAACCCATGATGTGGAATTCATCGTCTCGGTTCGCGATGCCGAAACCGGTTTGCAACTGGTCGATCCCTTTCCGGTCAATGCCAGCCTGAAGGCTCTTGGCGGTCAGAAGGCGATAGAAGCGGAAATGCAGGGCGAAACCCAGAAGGTGCGGATCATGCGTCAGATCAGCCTGGTGATGAAGCAGTATTTCAACCAGAGTTAACCCTTTCACAGCCGCGAAATTGGCAGTAGGAGGAGGGCATGACACAGCCTTCCTCTTATCCCGTGATCCGAATGCTTCCGAAGAAATCCCCACAAAGGATCCGCTTTGGCGCGCCTTGGGTCTATTCCGACGAACTGGTGCTGGACCGGCGCGCCCGCAAGCTTGATGCCGGAACGATCGTGGAATTGCAGGCCAATGACGGCGAAAGACTGGGCCTGTGCGCCTTCAATCCCAACAGCAAGATCACCTGCCGGATGCTGGACCGCAATCTTGAGGCCACGGTCGATCAAGCGTGGTTTGCAGCCCGGCTTGCCCATGCCCAATCCCTGCGGATGCGGCTTTATGCGGAACCGTTTTACCGGCTGATCCATGCCGAGGCTGACGGCCTGCCCGGTGTGATCATCGACCGTTTCGGCGATTGCGCGGTGATCCAGCCGAATGCGGCCTGGGCCGAGGCCCGCATTGCCGAACTGGCGGCGGCCCTGGCCGAGGTCACCGGCGTTGCCACCATCGTCAAGAACGGGACCGGTCGCGCCCGCAACCTGGAAGGCCTGGCCGAGGAAACCACCGTGCTGCGTGGCACGCTGGGCGATGCCGTTGCGGTTCAGATGAACGGCGCAACCTATATGGCCGATCTGGCCGAGGGACAGAAAACCGGTCTGTTTCTGGATCAGCGCGACAACCATGCCTTTGCCGCGAAGCTGGCAAAGGGCGGTACGGTTCTGGATGTGTTTTCCCATGTCGGCGGTTTCGCGTTGGCCGCTCTGGCCAATGGCGCGCGGCAGGCCGAAGCGGTGGACGGCTCTGCCCCGGCGCTTGCCTTGGCCGAACGCGGCGCTGCGGCCTCGGGTTTTGCCGACTGGTTCAGCACCACCCGGGGGGATGCGTTTGAGGTGATGGCGCGGCTGC
>JAURMY010000059.1 GCA_030830465.1 Alphaproteobacteria bacterium | reverse complement strand
CTCTATCAGGGGCGGCTGTGTGAAATCGGACCTTCCGAACAAGTCTATTCCACACCGTCGCATCCTTACACCGAGGTCCTTCTGGGCGCCGTGCTGGAACCCGACCCCGACACCGCCCCCACGCTGGCTGCTGATGATGTGGTCGAACTGTCCCCGCCTGCGCAGGGCTGTTCGTTCCAGCGCCGCTGCCCGCGTAAGATCGGTTCCATTTGCGACGTGCAAACGCCACCCTGGCACAAGTCTCTGGACGGTCACGCATTCCGGTGTCATCACGACAGGGAATTTCTGGCGGCGGCACGGGAGAGCAAGGCGGCACAATGACATCCAAGGGCAAATTGGACCTTTCAGAAGCCCGCGTTCCAGTTCCCGTCACCGAGGCGCGTGAGGCCGCAGGCCGGACCTTGCGCCTGGCCGGCTGTTCGGCAGATACCGCCGCCGAGATCGCCGATCATCTGATCGATGCGGACCTTTGCGGGGTGGAATCGCACGGTATTTTCCGTGCGCTGCAATATGCCGATGAATACCGTCGCGGATATGTCCGCGCCGATGCCGTCGCATCCGTTGAAGGCACAGGGTCGCCCATTCTGCAGGTGGACGGGCGTGGCGGCATTGGCATCACCGCAATGACACGGGCGGTCGAGGCCGGGATCGGCGCGGCCCGCCTGCACGGCCTTGCGGCGGTCGCCGTGCGCAACACCGGGCACACAGGGCGGCTTGGTGCCTATGCGGAAACCGCCACGCAGGCCGGATGCCTGTTCATCGCCTGCGGTGGCGGCGCAAGGGAACGCTGGCGCATGGTCGCGCCGCATGGCGGGGCCAAGGCCGTTTTGCCGACTAACCCATGGTGCCTGGGGATTCCGGGCGGCACCCTCGGGCCGGTCATTCTGGATTGCGCCACCGGTCAGATTGCAGGCGGTTGGATCTATGCTGCCCGCCGGGCCGGTGCGCTGTTGCCGAAAGGCGCGGTCATAGACCGCGAAGGCCGCCCGACCTGCGACCCTGACGATTATTTCGCTGGCGGGGCGATCCTGCCAAAGGGCGGTGCGCTGGGCTATGGCCTTGCCACGATGGGTGAGTTGATATGCGACGCGATGCTTGGCCCGGCTAAGGTGGAATGCAACACCTTCGTTCTGATGGTCGATACCGGGCGATACCGTGAACCGGGGCCGCTGCAACAGGCGGCCGAAGCCATCCTGACCGAGTTGCGCCAATGCCCGCCCGCCGCCGGTTTCGACCGGGTCGAGGTGCCGGGCGAACGCGAACATGCCTTGCGGTCGGCGCGAACGACCTTGCACTTGCCCGCGAAAATCTGGTCCGACCTTCGCGCGGCGGCGCAACCCTCAGGCAAAGGGCAGCGCTGAGACTTCGCCGCTGCGGATCATGCCGTCCTGGCTGCGCACACGTACCGGCTGACCGGCATTCCAGTGATCCCGCGCGATCATCGCCTGGCCGACATTGCGCTTCAACCGCGGCGACCAGATCGCCGAGGTGATCTGGCCAACCTGAAGCTCGCCCACCATCACGGGCCAGGGTTTTGAACAGGTGGGACAGGGGCCGCCGTCAAAAGCAACGCCGCGGATTTGTTGCGTGACCCCTTGTTTGGCGATCTTCTGCAAGGCCGCCCTGCCGATATAATCGATCGAACCGTCGAGACTGCAGAACTTGCCCAGTCCGATTTCCAGCGGGTTGTTGTCGCGGGTCATTTCGTTGCCGTAAGAAAACAGCCCGCCCTCGATCCTTTCGATCAGGTTGGGACATCCGGGCGTGATGTTCAGCGGCTGACCGGCCTGCCAGATTGCATCCCACAGGGCGCTGCCCAAATGCCCGCCTTGCAGGTAAATCTCGAACCCGCCCTGCCTGGAATAGCCTGAACGCGCGATCAACTGCTGCGTGCCCTCGACCTCGATCCAGCCGTATTTGAAGAACCCTATTTCGCGTATGTGGTCGCCGAACAGCGCGGCCAGCAAGTCTTCGGCCCTGGGACCCTGAATCGCCAGAGGGAAGACATCCGGTTCGCTGACCGTCACCTGCATGCCGCGCCCAAGGGCCAGGCCCATGGCATAAAGCAGCACATCACTGTCCGCTATGGACAGCCAGAACCGATCCTCCGCCAGTTTCAGCATCACCGGATCGTTGATCAGCCCCGCATTGGCGTCGATGATCGGGATGTAAAGGCAATCGTTCTGCTTGGCCTTGCCGATATCGCGCGGGGTCATCCATTGCACCAAAGCCGCGGCATCCGGGCCTTCAATCTGGACCTGCCGTTGGCACGAAACATCCCAGATTTGCACATGCTCGCGCAAATGCCAGTAATCTTGCTCGACGCTGGGCTGAAACGCCTTGGGCAGCAACATGTGATTGACCACCGAAAACCCGCGCACCCCCGCTTGTTCGACCCGGTCCGTGTAAGGTGTGCGCCGGATACGCCGGGACATGTTGAGCCCGTCCATCAGGCCGACATCCAGATGGAAAAGGAATTGGGATTCAGGATGACCGGCATGTGATAGGCACCGTCGGGATCAGGCATGGCAAAACGCAGCGCGATTTCCCGCACTGTCGCCGTCACCCGGCGTGCAGCCCAATAGGTCGCGGTGACGAAGACCAGTTCGTAGGTGGTGTTCGGGTCAATCTGTTCGGGTGCGATTTCGGCGGCAAGGCGACCGCCCAGGTCCGTTTTCGCATTCAGAACCACCCGGCCGGTTCCAAGGTCGCGCAGGGTCACGGTGATATTGCCCGCATGGGTGCCGTCACTGCCGTTGAGGGTGTGAGTGGTGAGCTGTGCCATTATTCAATCGATGCCTTTTCGCGCTTGTCCGAGGTTGCGGCGACGATTGGGCTGATCACGCCGCGGCATTTCACGTTGACGATGGCCACCGTGCCGCTGTCCATGGCTCGGCGCAACGCCGGGGCAAGCTGATCCCGGGTTTCGACCAACTCGCCATGCCCGCCCAGGCCCTCGCAGAGCGTATGAAAAGGGATGTCGCGGAAATCTGTGGCAAAGTGCCTGCCGCTAGCAAACAGGCGCTCCTGCTGTTGGCTGATACAGTCGAGCCCGCCATTGTTGTCGATCACGACAGTGATCGGCACGCCCTCCTGAAACGCCGCCTCGATCGACAGACCGCCGGACAGGAACGCGCCATCGCCCGAGATCACCACAACGGTGCTGTCAGGGTTGAGCCTCTTGGCCGAGATGCCGAAGGACACACCGACACCCAGCAGCGAGTAGTTGCCTGGATGCATGATCCCACCCAGCTTTTGCCCACGCCAGCCCGCCATGTTCACTGCGATTTCCGACCAGAAGTGGGTGTTTCCACCGTCAAATATCAGCCAGTCGCCCTCGTCCATCTGCGCCTGCACATCAAGCGAGAGTTGCAGCGGGTGCATCTTGCCGGATTTGGCGCTTTCGGCTGCGATGTGTTCATACCATTCATCGACCCAGGCCGCGCGGCGTTGGCGTTGCAGGTCGAACCACGCCTCCCATGTCCGGTCCACGCCGGAAAGGGCCTCAAGGAAGGCGCCGGGATCGGACAAAAGCACCTCATCCGCCGCCTGATTGTATTCCAGTTCCTCGTGGCTGCCGTTCACACAAATCAGCCTCTGTCCGGCGGGGAAGAAGGGCGGGTTGCCAAAATTCATCTGGTTGTCGAGCCGACCGCCGATCATCAACACCAGATCGGAGTCGTGAATCGCCGGTTTGCTGGGGTGATACTGGTGGAAATCAGCCAGACCCATATAGGCCTCGCATTCCTCGCTGAGGAGTTTCGTATGATAGGGAACGTTGAAGATCGGGATCTGCATAGCCTTGCCGGCGGCCTCCAGCCGGTGTTCAGCCCCGGCCCACCATATTCCGTGCCCGCCAATGATCACCGGACGTTCGGCCTGTTTCACCAGGCCAAGGATGCGGTCGAGTTCTGCCGGATCGGGCCATGCGCGGGCGACCGGGCGGGCGGTGCGGTTGAAGGGGCGCTCATCCAGTCCGGCATCGGCCGCGAAGGACGAGAACATAATATCAACCGGCACCGAGATGTGCACCGGGCCGGGATAACCGGTGGTCGCGGCTATCCAGGCGCGATTGACGAATTCGCTGATCCGCGCGCCATCGGTGATCTGGACCGAATATTTGACCAAAGGCGCGGCGATTGCCACGTCGTCAATTTCCTTGAACCCCCCCGCGCCCTGACGTTTCAGGGTCGAAGATCCGGTGATGAAGATGACCGGGCTGCGCTCGCCGCCCGCTTCAAGCATTGCTGGCACCGCATTGGCGAACCCCTCGGGTCCGACCAGACATATGGTCGGCTTGCGGCCGATCCGGGCGTGACCGTCAGCCAGGTGCCCGGCGATCTGTTCATGCGGGCAGTTGATGACCGGCATCTGGCATTCCATGAAACCTTCAAGCGCCGGATTGCAGAACCCGCCCGCAAGGGTGAAGGCGTGTTCCACCCCTTTTTCTTTCAGCGCCCGCGCCAAAAGAGCGCCGCCTCGAAGCTTGGTGTTCTCGGACATATTCAATAGGCCTCCTGCGCGGTCAAACGGGTTTCGTGGTTTTCTTGAAGTTGGCTTCGCCGCTTTCCGCCGCAACCGTTTGGTTGGTCCAGAGGCACTGCGGGCCGATTTGGTCAATGGAATTCAGGCCCAACTGCGCCATCGCAACGCTGATGTCGCCGGCGATCGCACTGACCATAGCGTCAAGCCCCGCTTCACCTTCGGCGGCAAGGGCATATAATAAAGGCCGCCCCAACATCACGAAATCAGCGCCGCAGGCGATGGCTTTTACAATGTCCTCTCCGCTTCGCAACCCGCTGTCGAACAGGACTGGGTAATCCGCACCGACCGCCGCGCGGATTGGCGGCAACAGATCGATCGCGGCCGGGGCGCTGTCCAATTGCCGCCCGCCGTGATTGGAAACATAGATCGCATCCGCCCCGGCCGCGCGAATTCGCCGGGCATCGGCAGGCGAGGTGATACCCTTGACGATCAACCTTCCCTTCCAGATGTCGCGCAAGCGGAAGAGAAACGACCAGTCAGCGGCAGCCCGGCTGGCATGGCGGTCGAACGCCTTTCCCGTCGATGTTTCAAAATTCTTCGGGCTTGGCGCCCCGTTGAGCAGCGTCGAAAGGGACCAGCGCGGATGTATCGCGAAATCCACAAACTGCCGCGGGCCAATCGCGAATGGCATGGTGAAGCCATTTCGCAAGTCACGCGTTCGCCGCGAGACCTGTGGCACATCAACGGTGAAAACCAGCGTTTCATAGCCCGACGCCCGGGCGCGTTCAACCAGGGCAATCGCATGGTCCACGGGTTCCGCGACATAAAGCTGAAACCAGGCGTTTTCATCGGCCCAGCGGTGCATATCCTCGATCGTGCTGGATCCGGCGGACGATAGGCACACGGGCAGATTGCGCCGCTTTGCAAGAAGCCCAAGGAACCGGTCCGCGCCCGCACAGGTCAAGTTGCACATTCCCATCGGGGCCACGCCGAAAGGCAGGTCATAGATACGACCCAGAAGGTGCGTTGAAAGCGACCGATCCGCCACATCTTCCATGACCCGGGGTTGCAACATGATATCGTCAAAGCGCCTCGTATTACGAAGCAAAGCCACCTCGCGGCCAGCCGCGCCCTCGATGAAATCGAAAACGAGCCGTGGAAGTCGCCTCTTTGCCAGCCTGCGCGCGTCCTGCGCATCGAAAATCCGGCTGTTCGGCTTTATCAAGTGAGGCGTAGCGATTTGGTCGTCCTCGCAGCTGAAGTGGGCAACGAGAACGACGATAGGCCGACGCTAACCGCCATCGCCAATCGAATTTCCGGGGCAATCCATGCAAAAAGCCTATGTGTACTGTCTTGTGCGATAGTCTTGCACTTCGCGGACCCTGCGGTCCAGTTGTGCTGCAAGTATGTCGACAAACTCGAGGGCCGGTCGTGACAAACGTTCCCGCCCAGGCGCGATCACCGAGACATGGTATTTCAGGCCTTGCAGCACAGGTCGGAATACCACGCCGCCCATCATCACCGTTTGCTCGGCCGTGAACGGGTCACAGATTGCCAGAACACCGGTTTCCCGCACCAAGGCCCCCGTGACCGGCATGTTCGTCGCGGACAACCGCGATCCGCCCTGAAGTTTTTCGGCAAGTTTCGTGTCCATCGACATCATGCTTTCGGGAAAGGCACCGCCAAAAGTCACGAATTCTTCGGTTGCGGCCAGTTGCTCAAGGTCGACAGGCCCTGACTGATCGGCCAGGGCATGGGTTTCGGGGATCAGGCATACATAAGGCGCGGCTGTCTGATACAAGACGTCCACCCCGTCATAAGGCGGAGCCCGCCCCACGATACCAAGGTCAATCTGATGCATCTGTACCGCGTCCAGAATGGCTGGAGTATTGCGCGACTGAATCATGAAGCTGATGTCGGGCAGGCGCCGGTAAATTGAGGCAACCGCCTTGGGAAGTTCGACTGCCGCAATGGATTGGATCGTGCCTATGCTTATTTCGACCGCGTTGGTGGTGCGGATCGCATTTGCAAGTTCCTGTAACCGGTCGATGCCGACAAACATTCCTTCGACACCTCTATAAAATGTCTTTGCCTCGACAGTCGCTGACAGCCCACGTCCGGTTCGCAGGAACAGAGGGAACCCGACCGCGCGTTCCAGATCAGCAATCAGGCGGCTGACACTGGGTTGCGACACATGCATCAT
>JAURMY010000058.1 GCA_030830465.1 Alphaproteobacteria bacterium | reverse complement strand
TGTGCGGGACAGCGATCCCATTTATAGCGAGTCCCGCCAGAAAGGAGTCTTTGAAAAGTAAAGGTTCCTGTCTACAGCCAGAATGACCCGAACCAGCAGGCCGGCAATATCGTGGCCGGAGCGATTATCGGCAGCGTGGTTGGCCAGATCGCCACAGGCAACAAAAAAGGTGCCGGTACGGGTGCTGTGATCGGTGCGATTGCCGGTGCCAACAGCAATCAGAACAAGGTTGTCGGATATCGCTATGAAACCCAGTGCCATGTGGTGAACGTGGATGGCGGCATCGAATATTTTGAAGCGCGGATCCGGCTTGAGGGCAATATCTATCGCGTGCGAACCGACTACCAGATTCAAAAGGGCAGTTCGGTCAAGATGTACGTTCACAATTAAAGCGAAACTTCCGTCTCTGGACGATAAAGCCCCCGTTCGGTTCTTCCGGGCGGGGGTTATTGTTCGACCAGACGCCCGTCTTTCCAGGTGCCTTCTTTGACCTCGCCGCTGGCATAGGTCATCTTACCTGTGCCCTGGCGTTTGCCCTGAATGAAGGATCCGGTGTAAACGTCGCCGTTGGCATATGTGGCGGTGCCGTCGCCGTCGATCTCGCCGTTTTTCCACTGGCCTTCGTAGCGGAAACCATCCGGCATCGTGATGGTGCCTTGCCCGGCGCGCTGGCCCAATTTGAACTCGCCGTCATAGACTGTGCCATCGGCATAGGTGGCAACACCCATGCCTTGACGCAGGCCGTCGTTCCACTGGCCGGTGTATTTATAGCCGTCGCCATAGGTCATGGTGCCCATGCCGTCGTTCTTGGCATTCTTGAATTCGCCCTCATAGACCAGACCGTTCGCGTATTTGGCGACACCTTTGCCTTCGATCACCCCCTTGACCCACTGGCCTTCATAGGAAGACCCGTCGGCATAGGTGATCGCGCCCTGACCGTCTGCCAGATCGTTCACGAAACTGCCGGTGTAAACGGATTTGTCGGGGTAGGTGACCTTGCCGTTCCCTTCAATGCGGCCCTGCACCCAGTCGCCGTCGTAGACATAGCCGTCTTTTCCGGTGAACAGGCCCTTGCCTTCGCGTTTGTCATTGACGAAACCGCCCTCATATATATCGCCGTTCTTGTACCGCACGATACCGGTGCCGTGGCGCTGGCCGTTGACCAGAAGGCCCTCGTATACGTCGCCATTGGCCTGGGTCAGGATGCCAAGGCCGTTGATCTGCCCGTTCTTCCAGGCCCCTTTATAGGCCAGCCCATCGGGCATTTTCAGTTCGCCCTGACCTTCACGCACGCCGTTGACAATAGCGCCGGCATAGACCGCGCCGTCGGGATAGGTGATGGTGCCGACACCGTCCTTGATGCCGTTTTTCCATTCGCCGTCGTATTTGTACCCGTTCGGGCTGGTCATCACGCCCTTGCCGTCGTGCAGGGCGTTCTTGAATTCACCTTCATAGGTTACGCCATTGGCATAGCGGGCGATGCCCTTGCCGGAAATCTTGCCGTCAACCCAGCCGCCTTCGTAGGTGCCGCCGTCAGCGAAAGTGATCTTCCCCGTGCCCTCTGGCTTGCCCGCGGCGAAATCACCTTCATAGACCGATCCGTTCGGAAAATGCGCCACGCCCTTGCCGCGGATTTCGCCTTCAAACCAGTCGCCGGTATATTCATATCCATTGGGCAAGCGGTAGGTTCCGGTGCCGTGCTGTTTGCCGTCCTTGAATGTGCCTTCATAGACGCCGCCGGTTTCGTATTGCTTGACGATGACTTCTGAGGATTGTGCAAAGGCCGCCGGCGGCACCATTGTTAGGCCCAGCGCCAGGCCGGTCGATAGGGCGGCCGCCCCGAACAAGGTATATGGTTGTTTCAAATCCGTTCCCGAAGCGTTGCTTCGGCCTCCGCCTGTCTGGTTCTGCGCCCTGCGTTGCCTGCCCGACTTTAGGGGTTTGGGTTTTGGCTGACAATGTTTTTCCGCATCCACCGCTTTCCCTTGCTCTGTGTTCTGCTAAACAGTCAGACGAGTTTCACGCCAAGCGCAGGAGCGCCGCTATGCAAGACCGTTTCCGTCTGACTTTGGCACAGATGAATCCGACCGTGGGCGATTTCGCCGGAAATGCCGCCAAGGCGCTGGCGGCCCACAAGGCGGGGATTGCGGCGGGCGCGGATATGGTGGCAATGCCCGAGATGTTTCTGTCGGGCTATCAGGCGCAGGATCTGGTGCTGAAACCCGCCTTTGTGGCGGATGCGATGAACCATATCAAACAACTGGCGCGGGATTGTGCCGATGGCCCGGCATTGGGTATCGGGGCGCCGCTGTTTGAGGAAGGTCAGCTTTTCAACGCCTATTTTGTGCTGCAAGGCGGGGAAATCCGCGCGATTGTCCGCAAGCATGACCTGCCGAACACCAAGGTTTTCGACGAACGCCGGCTGTTTGCGCATGGCCCCTTGGCCGGCCCCTATGCGGTCAACGGGGTGCGGATCGGCACCCCGATCTGCGAGGATGCCTGGCACGAGGAAGTCTGCGAAGCCCTGGCGGAATCCGGCGCGGAAATCCTGATGGTCCCAAATGGTTCGCCCTATTTCCGCAACAAATATGAACGCCGGATGAACGCGATGGTGGCGCGGGTGGTCGAGACGGGTCTGCCGCTGGTCTATCTCAATATGGTTGGCGGGCAGGACGATCAGGTGTTTGACGGCGGGTCATTTGTGATGAACCCGGGCGGGCATCTGGCGCTTCAGATGCAGATATTTGATGAAGATATCCGGCATGTGGATTTCCGGCGCACCCCGGAAGGCTGGCGCGCGGAGCCGGGCGAGTTGCAATCCTTTCCAGACGAATGGGAACAGGATTACCGTGTGATGGTGGAAGCCCTGCGCGACTATATGGGAAAAACCGGGTTCAAGAAGGTCTTGCTGGGCCTGTCGGGCGGCATTGACAGCGCGATTGTCGCGACCATCGCGGCGGATGCCATTGGCCCGGAAAATCTGCGCTGCGTGATGTTGCCTTCAGAATACACGTCCCAAACCTCGCTTGACGATGCGGCGGCGGTGGCAACGGCGCTGGGATGCAAGCTGGACACGGTTTCGATTGCCGCCGGACGGGCCGCCGTGACCGAAACCCTGGCGCCCCTGTTTGCGGGTCTGCCCGCGGATCTGACCGAGGAAAACATCCAGTCTCGTCTGCGCGGTCTGCTTTTGATGGCGATGAGCAACAAATTCGGCGAAATGCTGTTGACCACCGGCAACAAATCCGAGGTGGCGGTGGGCTATGCCACAATCTATGGCGATATGGCCGGGGGCTATAACCCGATCAAGGATCTTTACAAGATGCGGGTGTTTGAAACCTCGCGCTGGCGCAACGCGCATCACCGGGCCTGGATGAAAGGCCCGAAAGGGGTGGTGATCCCGCCCGCTGTGATTGACAAGCCGCCCTCAGCGGAGCTGCGCGCCGACCAGAAAGACAGCGACAGCCTGCCGCCCTATGAGGTTCTGGACGCAATCCTTGAGCGGCTGATCGATCTGGATCAATCGGTGGCCGAGGTGGTGGCCGCCGGGTTTGACCGCGCCACGGTCAAACGGGTGGAGCATCTGATCTATATTTCCGAATATAAACGGTTTCAGTCGGCACCGGGGCCGCGCACGTCCGGTGCCGCGTTCTGGCTTGACCGGCGCTATCCGATTGTGAACCGCTGGCGGGACAACAGCTAGAACATGCGTGGCATTGACGGCGCTTGGGTCAGGTGATCCGGGTATCGGACAGAATGAACCGCGCGCCCGGTCCAAGACGCGCGGCCCTGTCCTCGGGGTTGTAAAGCGCGCAGGATTTCAGCGACAGGCAGCCGCAACCGATACAACCGTCAAGTTTGTCGCGCAGGCGGGTCAGGGTATCGATCCGGTCGTTCAACCGGGCGCGAAAGGCGCGGCTGATCCGGTTCCAGTCGGCCTTGGTCGGGGTGCGCGCCAACGGCAAAGAGGCCAGTTCGGCACGGATTTCGGCAATGGAAAACCCGAATTGCTGGGCGATCTGCACAAAGGACAGGCGGCGGATATCTGAGCGGCGAAAATGCCGCTGACCGCCCGCGCTGCGCACCGGATGCACCAATCCTTGCGTTTCATAATACCGTATCGCCGAGACCGCCAGTCCGGTTCGCGCCGACAATTGCCCGATCGGGATCATTTCCAAAGGTTTCATGAAAGTCCTTGATCTAAAGCAAGGTTGAGGAATTATATTTTAAGAATCAAAAAATATCGGAGTCAACAATGGGTGAATGCGTTCTGGAACATGCCAATATCACGGTGTCTGATATCGCCCGCACCGCCGCTATGCTGGGCGATCTGTTTGGCTGGCAGGTGCGCTGGAAGGGCGAACCGGGTCAGTCGATTTACGGCGGCACCTCCTGGCATGTCGGCGGTCGCGACAGCTATATTGCCCTATACAGTCAGGGCGGCGACGGCGATGCGGGCGACACCTACAAAACCATTGGCGGGATGAACCATATCGGCGTGGTGGTCGATGATCTGGACGCGGTAGAAGCGCGCGTGGTCGCCGCCGGTTATGAGCCGAACAGCCATGCCGATTATGAGCCCGGACGGCGGTTTTACTTTGACGACCACGACGGGATCGAGTTTGAGGTGGTCAGCTATCGCAAGGCGTAAAGATTGATTTCCACGGCGTTTTTCAGGCGCTGGCCGTTGCCGACAAACAGGGTGCGGTTGACCCATTCATAACGCGGATCGCCGGTTTCAAGCCGGGCGTGGGTGCGCATGTAATAGTCCGAGGGATCCACCTTGTCGCCCGCCGCGATGCGGGCCAGAACCGCAGGCGGGCCGTGGCGCAGGCCGAAATTGATGATTTCGATGATCGCCCCGTCATGGGTTTCAAAGGCATATCGGGTGTCAAGCTGGGCAAGGCCGCCGTCAAACACGGTCTGCCAGTCGGCCCCAAGATTGAGGATGGTGCCCCGCAATTCCGGCCCCTCGACCTTGCCGCCGATGATGGGAATGATCCGGCGTTGACCGCCGCGGCCCTGACCCATTTCCATGATATCCGCCAGTTCGACGGTCAGGGTGCAAACATGTTCAAGCTTGGGCGGGGTCATGCGGCGTCTCCGGCGGAAAGGGTCCGGGCAGGGTGGCGGCAGGACAGGCGGTTTGCAAGGGCTCCCCTTCCCGAAAACGCCAGGAAGGGGCGGGTTTTTGTTTGCCTCTTTGCCTCAATAACTCGTTACACCGGCTATTACTGCGCCAATGAAGTTAACAAAGTCCTAACGAAATATGGACAGCATTCAGCTTGCGGGGCGTGTCAATGCCCGTCAAAGGTGCAAAGCGCGTGAACATTCATGCCCAGCCGCTCCAATTTGGCGCGACCGCCCAGTTCGGGCAAGTCGATGATAAAGGCGCATCCGACAACCTCCCCGCCAACCCGTTCGATCAGGTTGATACCGGCCTCGGCCGTGCCGCCGGTGGCCAGAAGATCGTCAACCAGAAGGATTTTTTCGCCGGGCTGGATCACATCGTCATGCATTTCCATCACCGCTTCGCCATATTCCAGCTGGTATGCCTGTTCGATGGTCTTGCCCGGCAACTTGCCTTTCTTTCGGATCGGGACAAATCCCAGGGACAATTGATGCGCAATCGCGCCGCCAAGTATGAAACCGCGTGCCTCCAGCCCGACCACCTTGTCAATCGCTTCGCCCGCATAGGGATGCAGCAACTGGTCAATGGCGATGCGAAACCCGCGCGGGTCCGCAAACAGCGTCGTGACATCGCGAAACATGATGCCGGGTTTCGGGAAATCGGGGATCGTGCGGATGTAATCTTTGACGGTGCGCGATGCGGCCATGACAGGTCCTTTCGGTGCGGGCCTTCACTTGCTAACGCTGTCAGAACCCCGGGACAAGCCAATAGCCGCTCTTTTGCAGTTTTGAGAGGCCGGGGATCAGCAACCGGCCCGCCGAATCTTTCGGGGCCAGTTTCCGGTCAACTTCGGGCAGGGCGCGCAGGATCGCCAGAAGGTTGGGCGAGGTGGCCAGACTGCTGTGGTTGAGAAGATCGCCCTGGGCTTTGAAATTGCTCAGATCAACGACCAGAACCCCTAATCCCTTCAGGTCTTCCGTCGATTGAAGATTGCCCAGCCGCTGATTTTCCCCGGTCAGCAAGGCCGACAGGCGCAAAGCGTGATCGCCTTTTGACGAGAAGATGACGAAGGGTTTGGGCAGGGGCCTGATCCGCCGCAATTGCGACCGGAACAGATCGACATCAATATCAGGCGACATCAAGACAACCCCGCTGAGCTTGGGGGCGATGGCCTTGTCCCCGCCGATATACATCTGCCGCAGGGATTCCACCGTGACCAGCGCCCCCATGGAATGGGCGACCAGCAAGACCCGTTCGGCCTTTGACTTGGCCAGTATCTCCAGCAATTGCTGCAACCCGTCACGGGCAAAGGCGGCACTGTCCCGGTCATAGGCATAGCCGCGCTCGGTTCCGGCAGAGGGCCAGGAATAATGCAGCTTGACCCCACCGACATTCAGGTCATGCGACAGTTGCACCAGCCGGTAGAGGCCCTCGGCAAAAGTGTTGTTATACCCGTGTACGAAAACCACCGCATCGCGCTGCCCGGCGGGCAGGCGTGTGAACGCTGCGTCCAAAGCGGTGCGAAAGGCGGCTTTGTCAGACAGGTCACGGTTTTCGACCGTGATGAAATCCGTCGCCGGGTCCGGGTTCTGGCCGGGCCATTCGATCTTGCCCGGGCTGTGGCCCGGCGGCACCGACACCTGAAAACGCGCAAATCTTGTGGTTTCGGACCGTTGCGGCCCATAACCCTGTTGCACATTGGTTTTTTGCCGCGTCGTCGCAACAAAAACAGTTTGGATATCCGCCCGCGGGTCGGGCGAGGATATCAGGGTCAATTGCCCGCGCTGCGCGCAGGCTGCCAGTGACAGAACCAGCGCGAACAGGGCAAAACGGGCAAAGGCGAACTTTGAAAACACGGGGTGCTGACTTTCAGGGGACATGGCGCGCATGTAGCGTGATCGACCCTGCGCCTCAAGGGCGGTTGAATGCGCCTTGCCAGTTTTCGCCGATAGATTAGGGTGGGCGCTGAACAGAAAGGTGCCGCCATGAAACCACAACCGGAAACCGCCCCGCCCGCCGACGCTGACCGCCGAAAGGCGATCAAGCCGGTGATCTGCTATCCGGTCGACAGCCTGCCGTCCCGCCCGATGGATATCTACCGCAAGGCACGCCAAGATATGGTGAAAGTGGATGAAATTCTGGCCCGGCCCCGCGACGCGGCCTGTTTTCATGTCCCTGCCGGGCATTTCTTTCGGATCGTTTCGGTTGAGGGATCGCAGGTTGGCGATTTGAACCTGTGGAACGCCAGTGATCTGTCTGAGCGGTTCTATTCCGGCAAGACCCGCGCCCTGCACGGCACCCACCTGTCGACCGGTGATGCGATGTGGTCAAGCTTTCCCCATATGCGGCCCATGGCGACCATCACCCATGACACGCTGGACTGGTACGGTTTTGATGCGGATGGCGGGTCGGTCCATGATGTGATTGGCACGCGCTGTGACCCCTATACCAATCAGGTTCTCAGCGGCACCGACTATCACCATTGCTGCCACAGCAACCTGTCGCGGGCGCTGGCCAAAGCCACCGGACGCGATGTGAAGGCGGTTGAAACCGATGTGCATGACGTTCTGAACGTCTTTATGTGCACGGGATTCACCCATGACACCCACCAGTATTTCATGAAGGCAAGCCCGGTCAGGCCCGGTGATTTTATCGAATTTTTTGCGGAAATTGATTTGCTGGGCGCGCTTTCGGCCTGTCCGGGCGGGGATTGTTCGGCCGAACATTCCAGCGATACGACACCTTGTTTTCCGCTGTTGATCGAGGTGTTCAAACCCAAAAATGGCAGCCTGGCGGGATGGACGCCACCGGCGCGAAACGCCTATTCCCGCACACATGGAGTCTAGCGCTCAGCCGGCGATCCGCGCCGCAGGCCGGGACCTGTATCAGACTTTTGCACCCTGAAAGATCGCGGGCGCTTGCGCCTATTCAACCGGATAGGGCCGTCCGTCAAATTCTTGTTCGTGATACCCTTTCGCACCGATGACGCGGGACAGATCACTGCCGATCGGCTGGTTTTGCGAAATCCGCCTCAGGGCGTGGGCAAAGTCATATTCCGGCGTCCAGTCCAGCGCCCTGCGGGCGGCGGCGTTGACATAGACCCTTGATATGGAAGGGAACATTTCATAGCCCCTGGCGGCATAAATCGCCTGAAAATCAGGGTAATACCGGGCGACAACCGGCACCGGATTTTCGGCCAATGCCGCCAGATCGCCCATCTGAAACGGACTGGTCGCACTGACGATATACCGGCCAAAGCCGATTTTCGCGGCATTCTGCAGGGCTTTGAAATGCGCCATTGCCGCGTCCGCAACGTCAATCCGCCGGAATAACAGTTCATTGGCTTTGGTGTTTTGATCTGTGTACCGGGCGCGGGCGCCGGGATCATCATCGGCCTCCGGAAAAAACCGCGAGGTGCGCAGGATCACCACATTCAGCCCGTCGCGACGGTGAAACAGGTGACACAGATCTTCGGCGGCCGTTTTGGTGGCGCCGTAGATGTTTTTTGGAATTGGGGTCAGGTCTTCGGTGATCCAGGCGGCGGGGGCGCCGGGTGCGGGCACCAAGGCAGCGCCAAAAGCGCT
>JAURMY010000057.1 GCA_030830465.1 Alphaproteobacteria bacterium | reverse complement strand
CGCTGCGCACGGGCGCCAGTGTCCGGTCCGTTCGGCGCTTGCCGCTTGGGGTCGCCGTTCGGTGCCATGGCGGCGAAGAGGAAATATTCAGCAAAGTCATCTTTGCCTGCCATTCCGATCAGGCCCTTTCGCTTTTGAGTGACCCCTCGCCGAAAGAGCGCAGCATTCTTGGGCGAATCCGTTTCCAGGAAAACAAGGCCGTGCTGCATTCCGATATTGGACAAATGCCGAAGCGGCGGCGGGCCTGGGCATCCTGGGTTTACCGCTCTGACAGCCCCGAGCCCGCGTCGAAAATCGGCATCACCTATTGGATGAACAAGCTTCAGGCGATTGATCCCTCGGATCCGCTGTTCGTGTCGTTGAACCCAACCGGCACTATCCCCGAGGAAACGATCTATGACGAAACCAGCTTTGCGCATCCGGTTTTTGACCGTGCGGCGATTGAGGCGCAATCCGAACTGCGCGCCCTGCAAGGGACGAATGACACCTGGTTCTGCGGCGCCTGGACCCGACACGGGTTTCACGAGGACGGCTATGCAAGCGCCGTTGCGGTGACGGAACGGCTGAAATCCGGGGTGCTTGCGGCATGAAACCCCTGTTGGTCGACGGCTCAACATGGCACCGGCGTCTGGGCGGGCAGCGCAATGAATTTCGCTACAAGGTCGACTATGTTCTTGTTGAACCTGAAAAACCCGGCCCGTTGCCAAGGCTGTTTTCCCACAACAGCCCGAACCTGATGTCGCTGCATGACCGCGATCACGGGGGCGGGTTGCGCAAAGGCAAAGGGGCCGCCTGGGCGCGCGAAATCCTGTCCCAGATGGGCGCTGACGAGGCTGGGAACTGGACATTGCTGTTGCTGGCGCAACCCAGAATTCTGGGAACACGGTTCACCCCTGTCAGCTTTTGGTTCGCGCTGGATCAGGATGGGCAGCTGCGCGCCGCCATTGCAGAAGTGAACAATACATTCGGCGACAGGCATTCCTATTTCTGCGCGCATGACGCCTTTGCCCCGATCAGGCCGGACGATGTGCTTGAGGCGCGGAAAGTCTTTCACGTCTCGCCTTTTCAGCCGATCGACGGGTCTTATCGGTTCCGCTTTGGTCTTTCGAAATCCGCCGTTTCTGTTGGCATCGACCTGCGCCATACCGCCGGAGGTTTGGCAGCGGGTCTTGCGGGACAGACAAGGCCTCTGACCTCGACCGCCATCCTGGGTGTCCTGTTGAAACGCCCGCTTGGCGCATTCCGGGTGTTGGCGTTGATACATTTTCAGGCGTTGAAACTGTGGATCGGCGGCGCACTGTTTCACCACAGACCGCTGCCACCCGGCGATGAGGTCAGCCGGTAGCGTTATGGATTATGCGATCAAGGGAAAAACCTATTGGCTGGTCGGGGCCAGCGCCGGAATCGGCGCGGCCCTGGCCTGTGAACTGGACCGTCGCGGCGCAAAACTGGTGCTGAGCGCGCGGTCAAAAGAAGGCCTTGAAGCCGTGGCCGCGACCCTGACCCAACCCGCGCGATCCGTGCCAGTGGACGTGACCGATCAAACATCGGTTTCCCGGGCGGTCGAAACATTAAAAGACATTGATGGCGTGATCTATGTCGCAGGAGACTATGCGCCAATGTCTGCGGCAACATGGGAGGCCGCCCGCGCGGTGACGGTCAGCGCGATCAATTATACCGGGGCGCTGAACGTGCTGGGCGCGCTGGTGCCACGGTTTGTCCGGCATGATCGTGGCCATGTGGTGATCGTCGGGTCGCTGGCCGGTTTCAGCGGCTTGCCCGGGGCCGTTGGCTATGGTGACAGCAAAGCGGCGCTGATGCATCTTGCGCAAAACCTGCGGGTGGATCTGAAGGCCAGCAAAGTCAGGCTTCAGCTTATCAATCCCGGTTTTGTGAAAACACGCCTGACCGAAAAGAATGAATTTCGGATGCCGTTCATCATGGAACCTGAAAAAGCGGTGCAGATCATGGCGGACCATATGGAAACGAACCAGTTTTCAAAGAGCTTTCCGCGCCTGTTTTCCTGGGTTTTCAAGGCGCGCGGCATTCTTGAGATCATTCGTATGTAACGTATTTTGCCCCTTAGGGCTGAGGCGTCATTGCCATCCGCACAACGCCCTTACCGGTTCAGGCACAGGCGGTGGCCGATCGGGCTGTCACGTTTTGCCAGCGGCCCGTACGTCGTCGGCGATCAGCTTGCGCAATTCCGGCGTGACCGTCGGGGTCTGGCCGAACCAGTGGCTGAACCCGGCGACGGCCTGATGCAATAGCATGCCCAACCCGTCGACCGTCCGCAACCCGCGCGCCTTCGCAGCGCTCAGCAGGCCGGTTTCCATCGGCACATACACGATGTCATAGACGATCGCCTTGGCTTTCATCCCGTTCAGGTCGATGTCCAGCGGCGGTTGCCCGACCATGCCAAGGCTGGTGGTGTTGATCAAAAGGTCGGTTTGTATCAGCAGGGCCGGCAGTTCATCCAGCGAATGCGCCGTTGTGCCGAAACCGAAATGGTCCGCCAGCCCCTGCGCCTTGGCTGGGGTTCGGTTGCAGACCGAAACCTGGATCCCGCGCGACGTCAAACCATAGATCGCCGCACGGGCCGCCCCGCCTGAACCCAGCACGACCGCGCGCCGGCTGTCGCGGTCCCAACCCGGAACCAGTTCGTCAATATTGCCAAGCAGACCCGCCGCATCGGTATTGCCACCCGTCAGAACATCGCCTTCCCACCAGATCGTATTGACCGCCCCCATGGCTTTGGCATGGTCATCAATCCGGTCCAGAAACGGAATGACCGCTGTTTTGTGCGGCACCGTCACATTGCCACCGACCCAGCCCTCGGCGCGGTAGGTCTGAAAAAAACCGGCCAGATCGCCCGGTGCGATGTCAAGTTTCTGATAGGTCCCGTCGATCCCCAACCGGTTCAGCCAATAGCCGTGCAGCATCGGCGAGCGCGAATGGGCAATCGGGTGGCCCATCACGAAAGCGCGGTTTTTCAGTGTCATCGACCTCTCCCGATGGTTATTTCCTTGGCATGCCCTTGGCCCGCAACAGGCGTTTCATGGCCGCTGTTCTGAACGGGGCATTCGCCGCGCCATAGCCGTTATAGCCGCCGCGCCGTTCGGTTATCTCAAAAAACATCCCGTCGCCATAGGGGCGGCTATAGATCTGAAAAAACTCACCCCCGGCCTCGTCGCGGTCATAAAGGATGTTGTTCGCCGTCAGTCTGACGACCTGTTCCGGCGGCAGATCAAAGCGCGCGACCAGATCGTCATAATAATTTGCAGGCATCTCAAGCGGTTTGAAGCCGTTCTGCGCCAAGGCCGCCGCCGTTGCAAAAATATCGGCGCTGGACAGCGCGACATGCTGAACTGACGATCCGAAACTGTCGGCAACGAACTGGCCCGCCATGGTGCGGTGGTTTTCCGCGCCGTTCATGGTGATGCGCAAAGCCGCATCGGGGCTGGCGATGACCTGACTGCGCACCAGACCGCCCGGATCGACAACATCCACCGTCGGGGATTTGGCGACATCAAAGATCGAGACATAAAACAAGGCCCATGTCAGCATTTCTTCGTAGTTCATCACCTGGGCGACATGATCCACCGCCAGCAGGCCGGCATCCGCCGCGGCCGCCGCGTCGTTGACCGGTTGAAATTCAATATCCCAGACTCTGGACAGGCCGGACGCGTCGTCGATGAAATGCAACAAACCGCCGCCGACACCCCTTATTGCGGGAATGGTCAATTCGCCCGGGCCGACCGGTTGGCTGAACGGGGTTGCGCCAAGGGCGCGGGCGCGGGTCACCGTATCCGCAGCATTGGCCACGCGCATCCCCAGATCGCAAACCGTCAGACCATGGGCCACATAGGATGTATGCGCAAACCCGTCGCTGTCGGTGTTGATGACAATCCGGATATCGCCCTGCCGCCACAGATCGACCGCCTTGGTGATATGCCGCCCGGTGCGGCGAAACCCGAGACTGCGCAGCATATCCGCCATCAGTTTTGCGCCTTCATCAGAGGCTGCGAATTCGACAAATGCGAAGCCCTCGGATTTTACCCGCGCCGGCATTTCGGCGGTCTGGATCGCGATGTCTGGTTCCTGCCGGCGCACCTGATCCATCAGATAGACCAACGACCGGTGGCCGTCGCGGGCGATGGTGCGCGGGCTTCCGCCCCGGAACTGGTCGTTGAAAATCTCAAGGCTCAGCGGGCCCTGATAGCCGGTCGCGGCCACGGCCCGCATGAAGCTGACCACATCCAGATCCCCCTCGCCCGGCATGTTGCGGAAATGGCGCGACCAATAGAGCAGGTCCATGTCGATCAGCGGCGCATCGGCCAGTTGCACGAAAAACACCTTGTCGCCGGGAATAGACCGTATCGTTGCCGGGTCGGTCTTGCGGGCCAGTGTGTGAAAGCTGTCAAGGATCAGCCCGATATTGGCGTGATCGGCACGGCGCACAATTTCCCAGGCGTCGCGGTGATCGTTGACATGCCGGCCCCAGGCCAGCGCCTCATAGCCGACGCGGACCCCGCGCTTGGCCGCGCGTTCGCCAAGCTCGTGCAGATCATCGGCGGCCCGCTGCACACCCCCCAGCGACTTGGCCGAGACATTTGAACAGACCAGAATCAGCTCAGCCCCCATCTGCTGCATCAGGTCAAACTTGCGTTCCGCGCGGTCAAAGGCGCGGGCGCGGTCCGGTTCCGGCATGCCTTCAAAATCGCGAAACGGCTGAAACAGGTCAATCGAAAGGCCGTGGTCGCGCACCATCTGGCCAACCTCTTTCGGGCCGCCGTCATAGGCGATGAAATCCTGTTCAAAAATTTCAATCCCGTTGAACCCCGCCGCCGCAATCGCAGCCAGTTTCTCGGGCAGGTCGCCTGAAATCGACACGGTGGCAATCGAGGTTTTCATGGTTTCAAATCCTGTTCTCAGCGACGCGCGCGCGGCGCAATCCGGTTTTGACCGGCGCGCCGCCGTTCCACAATAGCCGCGCGTCAGCGCCCTGATAATCGAAAAGGGTTCCGACGCAACCTTTTAGCAAGATAAGGTAAGCCCGCCGCCCCTCGGCCCGAACGGATATATTCGGACCAAACTAGCCCTTTCAATGCCGCCGGCGGGTTCAGGATTGATTGCGACACCCGCCCTGAACCGCGTCAGGGCCATCGTTTCGGCAGGGAAACAGGGGCGATCAAAGGCCTGACGGCCTATCGGGACATGTCAGGCCTTTCAAAGCAGGGTAAGCGGCGCGAGAGCGCCTTGGTGATCTCCCTCAGTTGAACGGGTTTTCGACCTTGGGCCAGAAATTGCCGTCGCGTTTGGTATAGGGGATGACGGTCATGTCCGGTGTCACCGTACCGGGTGAGCCGACATGAATGACCTGCGAACTGACCGGCACGAAATTCTGGTAGAAGTGGTTCGTTGATTTGGGGATCATCGCGCGCAACGTGGTGATGTCCAGCCCAAGATCGGTGAACGCACTGGGCGCGAAACACTGCGACCGCCGGGAACACAGGATCAGATGCACGCCATCGGCATCCAGCCACACGCCGGTTCCGATAGACATGTTCGACTCGCCCAGTTTGAGCGACATGCCTTCCTTGATGCCGCGTACGGTCACATCCAGGTCCACCGCATCACCGGATTCGGCACAGATCTTGCCGCCGACGCGCACACGCATGCGCGCGCCAACACCGGCATCCTGACACATGGTCACCAGCACCGGATCCCAGAACAATGCCAGCGCCACGTTCTTTATGCCTCGGTCCAGAATGGCTTTGAGGAAATAAGTCGCGTCCGCCGGCGCGCCACCGCCGGCATTGTCTCCCATGTCGGCGAATGTGATCGGGCCATCTTTGGCCTTTTCGAGAATATCAAGCGCCCCTTGGATATCCGGATAGTTCATCCGAAGACCCTCGCGGATATCCCAAAGCTTGCCTGCAAACTGCTTGGCGACGGCGGCGGCCTTGTCGGCGTCGCCATCGGCGATCACCAACATCTTGGCACCGACATCCGCCACGTCCGCCCAGGGAAAGCCGTGGGTCAACGACACCGACAGGACGCCGTCTTTGCCCTCGGCATCCTTCATCGCCTGAACGAAGGTCTTGGCGGGTTCCTTCATCGTCTCGATCAGGTTGATCATACGGCAATCATAGGTGCGCATCACCGGCCGCGTCTTGCCCTCGGCGGCGTCGGCGGCCATCACAAACAGTTCGCGCGCGCGCTCGGGCGCGTCGACATGCGGGTATTCCTTGAAGTTGATGATCAGCGTGGCATTGTCCAGCATGGTCTGGGTCATGTGGTTGTGCGGGTCCAGTTCCAGACCGATCACCCTGTCCGGTCCCATCAATGCGCGGGCGTGGGCCATCATGTCGCCTTCGCAATCGTCGTAGCCATCCGCCACCATCGCGCCATGCATCGACATCAGCAGCATATCGGGCTGGTGGGTTTCGATATCGCGCAGGATTTCATCGCGATAGCCTTCATAGACATCCCGCACCGTTGTCCCGGAGGGCTGCGCCATCGCTGCAAGGCTTTCCACGACTTCCCAGCCGCGTTCCTCGGCCATCCGGCGCCATTCGTGCATGGGGGCGGTGAACAGATTTGCCTCTTGTTTGGTCCCTTCACGCGACACCATCGTGCTTTCAAAGGCCAACCTGCCGGTGGGCATCGGGGAAAAGGTGTTGGTTTCTG
>JAURMY010000056.1 GCA_030830465.1 Alphaproteobacteria bacterium | reverse complement strand
GGGATCACCAGATCGCCTTCATTCTCGCGGTCTTCGTGGTCGACCAGAATGAACATCCGGCCATTGCGGGCGTCCTCAATGATGTCTTCCACCGGCGAAATAACATCGCGGTAATCGTTTTCTGTCTTGCTGGTCATGGGGCAGTGCTTTCGGGGAAATAACGGTCGGCGGTCAGATAGGCGGCGAATTTTCCGGCGGCGGACCATTCCCGTTCCAAGGCGGTGTCGCCGATCAGAACCACCGAGGCGGGGTTCAGGCGTTCATCCAGCAGGAACTGACGCCAATGGTCACGCATCACGCTCCAACTGTCGGAAAACGCAGGCGTGCGGCGTGCGGCGCGTATCGAAATTGCATGCCGTTCGGCCATTTCCGCCGGCAGGCGCGCCGGATCAATCGGGCGATGGGCGGCGATCAGGTGATCCACCTTGATCGCATCCCGCAGCTTTTGGGCCCGGTCGCCGGGAAGATCGGCGGCGGACAAATGCAGCCGCAACGCGTTTGAGGAAAACAGAAACGCGATGACATCGCGCCCCGAGGTGGCGCTGACGGTGGCATAAGTCTTGTAATCCAGCCCGATTTCTGCTGCCCTTTTGACCTGCCCACGCACGATTTCAATCGGCAGGTGCCCCAGCAGTGACTTGCGAGCCTGCGTCCAGCAATGGGTGCGCCAGCCTTTGCCTTGCTCCATAGTCGGGCCATTGTTGTGGCCGATTGCTGCGGTGATGTTCATCGTTCCAACCATTGAACCGTCGTTCTTGCTTGTGCAAGTGCATCTGCCGCGCATGAAAAAAGCCCGATCGGTTCCCCAAGTCGTCGCCAGCCGTGGCCATCCTCTGGGTCGCGCCGACATTCGACAAAATAAAATCCATCCGAGGACTGAATAACATCCATACAGCGACAGCCAGTCTGATCGTTGATCGATTGTACCACTGTTGGCTTCATTTATCCCACTCGCTCAGGCGGGCAACATAGCGGGCCAGCGTGTCGATTTCCAGATTGACCGGGTCCCCCAACGCAACGTCACCCCAGGTGGTCACAGCCTTGGTGTGGGGAATGAAATTGATGCCAAAGTCGCGGCCATTGACCTCGTTCACCGTCAAGGAGGTGCCGTTCAGCGCGACCGAGCCCTTGGGGGCGATGAATTTGGCCAGGGCCTCGGGTGCCCTAAGGGTAACACGGGTGCTGTCGCCTTCGGGTCTGATGCCCACCACTTCGGCGACGCCATCGACATGGCCAGACACGATATGGCCGCCCAGTTCATCGCCGACCTTAAGCGCGCGTTCAAGATTGATCCGTTTGCCGGCCGGCCAGACCGCATTGCCTTTGCGGATATTGGTTTTTGACAGGGTTTCGGCGGAAATTTCGACGTCAAACCAGTTTTGCGGGCGGCTGCCCAGATCCACCACTGTCAGGCAGACCCCGTCGCAGGCGATGGATGCACCGATGTCGATGCTTTCGATATCATATTTCGTGCCGATGCGGGCGCGCAAATCGCCCTGCTGCCGGGTTTCCAGCACGACACCGATATCCGTGATGATGCCTGTAAACATGGTTGTCGCCCCCCGTGTGTCGCCAAAACCCCTAACCCGCCCGAACCGTCGCGGCAAGGGTCGTTTAGGCTGCAATTGCGTCCAATATACGCTTTGATATTGCCACAATTAACCGCATAATGACGATGATGTTGTTTTCTAGGCGGCATCCAATTCGGTAAAACCGGGCAGACAGGTAAAAAACGTGACAGGCAAATCATATCGGGCCGCCCAAGGGCGCGCTGTGGCCGGTCCCGGCGGGCGGGCCTTCCATGGCTAGGATTTCGGGCGCCGGCAAAGTGTTTTTGTTTCTGCAAGGTCCGCACGGGCCGTTCTTTGCACAGCTGGCGGCGGTTTTGCGCAAAGCCGGGGCCGGGGCGCTGAAAGTCGGGTTCAATCAGGGGGACCGCGCGTTCTGGCGCGATGGGCCAAGCTATATCGCCTATACGAAACCCGCGGCGCAGTGGGCTGCCGATCTTCGCAGTCTGCTGGCCGAAAGAAATGTCACCGATCTGGTGCTATACGGCGATACCCGCCCTTTGCATGCCGAAGCGGTGCGGGCGGCCAATGATCTGGGCCTGAAGGTGCACTGCTTTGAAGAGGGTTATTTGCGCCCCTATTGGGCCACATATGAGCGCGGCGGGGTGAACGGGTATTCGCGCCTGCTGGAGCTGTCCGTTGACCAGATGCGCGCCGAATTGCAGAACCGCGACCTTGACCTGCCGGATGCGCCGGCACGCTGGGGCGACATGCGCCAGCACGCGTTTTACGGGGCGCTCTATCACTGGCACATCCTGTTTCGCAACGGCGCATACAAGAATTACGCCACCCATCGCGATTTAAGTGTCTATCAGGAATTCAGGTTACATTTCAGGCGGTTGCTTGCGCTTCCCCTGCACGCCATGCAGCGCCGTGCGGCCAGTTTGCGGATCCGTCGGGATGGCTATGTGTACCATCTTGCGCTACTGCAACTGACCCATGATGCCTCGATCCAGGCGCACAGTCCGATCCGGTCGATGCCGGAATTCATCCGCATGGTAATCACAGGGTTTGCGGAGGGCGCGCCGACCCATCATCACCTTGTCATCAAGGCGCATCCGCTGGAAGACGGCCGCTTTCCGCTGCGGCGGATTACAATGGACACCGCACAGGAATTCGGCGTTTCGGATCGGGTGCATTTCGTGCGGGGCGGCAAGCTGGCGGGTCTGATGAATTTCGCGCGCACGGTCGTTACGGTCAACTCCACCGCCGGGCAACAGGCGCTGTGGCGCGGTCTGCCGCTGAAGGCCTTTGGCAAGGCGGTCTATCGCAAACCGGAATTCGTGTCCGAACAGCCTTTGGCCGAATTTTTCGCCGATCCGTGGAAGCCCGACGCCCGCGCCTACCGCGATTACCGGCACTATTTGTTGGAAACATCACAGGTCATGGGCGGGTTTTACGCGGCCAAAAGCCGGCGACGCCTGATCCGCGGCGTGGTTGATATGGTTCTGGCCGAGGCGGATCCCTATGATTTGCTGCAACAGGCAAACGCGGCCCCGCCGCAACAGTTGCGCGTGGTGAAATAGGCCGCACAAAGAATATTGGCAATATTCGCAACTTTTGTGTAGGCTTACAAAAAAAGAAGAAGATCGAGGCAGCGTTTTGGCAGTAAGGGGCAATTGCCGTGTCATTTAAAATTTCTGGTGGGGTGCGGCTTGCAGCCCTGTTCGTGCTGCTTGTGGCGGTCGGGTCCTGCGGATTGCCGCGGGCGGGGCCGAACAAGCGCGAGATTTTCTCAAGCTCGGTTCAGCGCAAGGGCGATGCTTTTATCGTGTCGGTCAACGAACGGGTTATTCAATATACCTCTGTGGTCCCGATCATTGACTTCAACGACAACTTCAAGAAAGCCGGTAAAGTCGGGTCGGACATCATCCGGCCGGGCGATGTGTTGGGGCTGACCATCTGGGAGAACGTCTCGGACGGATTGCTGGCGGGCACGGGTCAGAACGCGACCAACTTGCAGGAAATCCAGGTGGACGCCACCGGCTCGATCTTTGTGCCTTATGCGGGGCGGATCAAGGCCGCGGGCAACACGCCGGATCAGTTGCGTGAAATCATCACCAAAAAACTGGATGCGCAAACGCCGGATCCGCAGGTTCTGGTGCGCCGTTTGGCGGGCGACGGGTCGTCCATCACCATCATGGGCAGCGTTGCCGGACAGGGGGTCTATCCCATTCAGGCGGCAACCAGCACGTTGACGGCGATGATCGCAAAGGCCGGCGGGGTGACGATTGAGCCCGAGGTGGCACAAATCAACGTCACCCGTGGCGGCGTGACAGGAAAGGCCTGGCTGATTGATCTGATCGACAATCCCGCCGCCGACATCGCGCTGCGTCCGGGCGACCGGATATTCGTGGAACAGGACCGGCGGTCGTTCACGGCACTCGGGGCGACCGGGACGCAAACGCGCATTCCGTTCAACAGCCAGAAATTGTCAGCGATTGAGGCGATTGCCCAGGTCGGCGGTTTGAACAGCAGTCTGGCTGATCCGACCGGTGTCTTCATTTTCCGGGATGAGCCGCCGGAAATCGCCAATGCCCTGTTGGGGCGCAACGATCTGGTCGGCAACCAGCGCTTTGCCTATGTGCTGGACCTGACCGAACCCAATGGCCTGTTCATCGGGCGGGATTTCCAGATCCGCGACGGCGATACGGTCTATGTCACCGAGGCGCCGTTTGTGCAGTGGAACAAGACACTGGGCGTGCTGAATTCGGGCATCACCACAGGCAGCG